>NZ_JBHFNP010000322.1:0-49187 GCF_041929235.1 Microseira sp. BLCC-F43 | reverse complement strand
CCCCTTGCGAAGGGGGGAACCTGAAAGCCCCCTTGCGAAGGGGGGAACCTGAAAGCCCCCTTGCGAAGGGGGGAACCTGAAAGCCCCCTTGCGAAGGGGGGAACCTGAAAGCCCCCTTTGCGAAGGGGGGAACCTGAAAGCCCCCTTTGCTAAGATCCCCCCTTATATCGTGTCGCTTCGCATCGGTTGTGTATAGTGGGGGTGTTCGACGCTGCGTGCGATCGCGCTTAATACCAAATCCGCGCACCACTTTCCCTGGGTGGCACGATTACCGGGGTGGCGGAGGCGCCCAAGTCCCGGCTTGGGCTGGTAGCCGATTACAGCTAGGTGTCCGATTCCTTTCCTGGGCGCCCGATTTCTACGTCTTCGAGGATACCGAGTGCATCAGGGACGAGAACGGCTGCGGAGTAGTAGGCGGTGACCAGGTACGAGATGATGGCCTTTTCGTTGATGCCCATGAATCGCACAGACAAGCTGGGTTGGTATTCGTCAGGGATACCAGTTTGATGTAAGCCGATGACACCCTGGTCTTCCACACCAGTCCGAAGTACAAGGATGGAACTGGTCAGGGTATTAGTGATGGGGATTTTGTTGCAGGGAAGGATAGGTACGCCCCGCCAAGCGATCGCCTTTTGACCGTCCATGTCAACGATCTGTGGATAGATACCGCGACGGTTGCACTCCCGACCGAAGGCGGCGATAGTGCGGGGGTGAGCTTTGAAAAACTTCGACTTCCTCCGACGGGTGAGCAGTTCGTCGAGGTCGTCGGGGGTGGGTGGTCCGCTGCGGGTGTAGATGCGCTGTTTGAGGTCAGCGTTGTGCAGCAAGCCGAATTCCCGGTTGTTGATCAATTCGTGTTCTTGACGTTCCCGCAATGCTTCGATGGTCAGCCGCAGTTGTTGTTCGGTCTGGTTCATCGGTTCGTTGTACAGATCCGCTACGCGAGTATGCACCCGCAACACGGTTTGGGCAACGCTCAACTGATATTCCCGGGGTGAGAGTTCGTAATCTACAAAGGTTCCCGGCAACTCAGTCTCTCCGACATGACCTGCTGTCACCGCAATGGCAGCTTCACCGTACTCGTTCTGCGAGCCTTGTGGGCGGGATCTGAAGCGATCAACGTGAGCCTGTAATGCCTCGGACTGGTTGAGTAGTTCCCGAAACGCCTGTTGTGGCAGTGCCAATACCGTGCATCGGGTGATGGCTTGAACTGTGAAATCCCAATTGCTCTGAGACTCTACCAAGACGCGATCGCCAAAATAGTCGCCATCAGCCAACACACCCAACACGGTTTGCTCGTCATACTTGCCAGCACCAATCTTATTCACCTTGCCATGAGCAATCAAAAAAACCCTCAAGGCTGGCTGGCCTAACTGCACTATGGTGTCACCGGCTGCAAACTCCTGTTGCACAAATCGACCCGCCAAGGCATTCAACACTTCGGTGTCATCAAACCCTCGCAGCAATGGCAACTCACAAAGTTCCTGGGGAATCACCCGCACCTGGGACCCGGTGTTGGTGAAAGTCACCTGCCCATCCCCCAGCGCATAGGTCAACCGACGGTTCACCCGATAAGTACCACCTTTCGTCTGTACCCACGGCAACAGTTTCAACAACCACCGCGAGGTAATTTCCTGCATCTGCGGTGCAGATTTGGTTGTCGTCGCCAAATTCCGGGCAGCTGCGGTACTCAAACTTAGTTGAGGTTGTTCGCTCTCAACATTCAAATTCAATTCAGTAGATGCTGTAGTTTCTCAACGTATCCCAGCAGTTTCTCGCGGGCACTTGCATCCAAGTTGAAATCCTCGAAAAGGATCGGCAGTTCGGTGGCGACGATGTGTTCAAACTGGCGCGCCCGACTGGTCATCAGGTTGTTGACTACTTCGACAGCCTGTGGTGTATCGCAGTTGAGGAAATTCTGAATCACCAGCACGCAGTTATGGATTTCGCCCTCGAATTCGATTTCTTTCTGGTAGGAGAAGATATCGTTGGTGAAACAGGCGAAGTCGGCGGCAGAATTTTCCAACTGGCGCATCGATCGGGTGCGGTAGATCTCCATCGGGATCTCGTCACCTTGGGCTAATCGAGACAGGCTCATCGTCAGATCGGAGCCAAACGTCTTACGGCGCATCTCAACATAATCTATCGGGTCTGGAATCCGATTTTGGATTTGGTTGGCGAGTTCCCACAACCAGCTTTCTGTCATGTCTTGGATAGCACGGCGGAACAGACACCGGGCGTTTGCAGACATGGAACTTGCTGTGCGAGACCAAATATCTGCCAAGCCGCGTTCCACCGGGTTGGTCGGGTCTGGTATAGGGCCCGAATCAAGAGGCATGAACGCCGACAGTCGGGCGTTGAACACTTTCGCACCAGCCATGTCGCGCCTGTGTCCGTAGAGTGCCGGGAAGTAATCGTCGGCATAGGTACCCCAGACCAGCCAGCACGCTGTCAGATTCAACTCAGGAGCAGATCCCTTCGGATGAATCAACGCACGCATAAGGCTACATCCGCAACATCGAACTTGTGGTCATCCCAGATGACGGCATCAGGAATGCCAGGTAGTGAGTCCAGCATCCCCATCTGCCGCGCCCATTCCTTAGAATGCCGCCGCGCGGCATCCAGATGGGGATTCAAACTCGTAGTAAACGGCATATAAAACTTCGGCAGTGTCACCGGCCCCACAGGTTGGTATGGAACGTGAGTGAAGCTCTTGAACCTTCCCAAACCCAAGGTGTTGTATAACGATCCAATATGCACAGCCGATGTGCCCAGCCCGGTGGGGCCGCCCAGAATTAGCATGGATGTCGGAGAATTAACCGCTTTCTTGTTCATGTAGCGGCTAGACCTCATATGCCACTCATGACCACCCGACTGCCAGTCCTGAAGTCCTTTGATGTATAACAGAAAGTTCAAGCGAGCCACCGGGTCGAGTCCGTACTCCTCAAACAGGGGGGGCAACTCGGTAACAGCTGTGTTCTCAAATTGCTGTAACCGCGAGGTCAGTAGTTCGTTGGTGAGATTAGCCGCCTCCTGGGTACTCACATTCAAGAATCGCTCCAAGACCAGCACGCAGTTGGCATTCTCACCTTCATCCTCGACTTCTCTCTGGTAGGAGAAGAGGTCGTTGCGAAGATGTACTCCATCGGCAAATGTGTCTTTGAGTACGCGCATTGGACGAGTTGCGGCGATCGCTGCCGGGATTTCAGCACCCACAGCGTGTTCGACGAGGTTCGCCGACCACGGTGCCCCACCCACCTTGCGACGCATCTCAATGTATTCGATGGGGTTAGCGATCCGATCCTGGTTGATATTGGCAAGTTCCCACAAAGACTCTTCCAGGAGGTTCTTGGTACTCTCGAAGAACCGCAGCCGCCAGTCCGCCGACTTGGTAAACGCGGTGCGAGACCACAGATCGGTCAAACCACGCTCTATCGGGTTGGTGGGCAATGGGGGGGTATCGGTGGGGTAGATTGGCATGAAAGCCGGCAGTCGGGCAAGATACTCCTTCGCCCCAGCCATGTCTTGGGTACGTTTATAGATTTCCAGGAAGTGATCGTCGAAGAAAAAGCATACCAGTCGGTCACCAGATCAAGCTCTGGGCCTGACGCATCTGGATGGGTATACGAGCAAAGCAAGGCGTAGTCGTGAGCATCAAACGTGCGCTCGTCCCAGATAGCGGAGCTTTCTGCTTCCTCTTGTGAGCCAAGTATCCCCATCTCGTATGCCCATGCTTTGGAATGCACTCGCGCCGCTTCCAGGTTGGGGTTCAGCCTTGCAGGCCAAGGCATATAAAATTCTGGCAGTTCAAAGGGTTGCATGATTTGCGCGTTAACCTCCTCTGGGGTCTTCTTGCTGTCTTTCTTTCGTATCTGAACCGATCGGACATGGCGAGCGACGAGCTTCTTCGCCACCCCGGACACCTCCGCAAATTTGCTTAGCTCCTGGTGGCTCCTGTCAAGAATACAACACAAAATGTTTTTTTTGTATTATTTTTTGTAAATTAAAAAATAATTTATTTTTTAATTTTTGGAATATTATTTTATGTTTTAATTAAAATTAATTACAGAAAGAATTGCATTTTATAACTCCAGACACCGAGGTAAAATGAAAGAAGAATTACGAGACATTTAGGAAACCAGTCAAACTTTAGATGCGGGCTTGTTGAGGATGTCAAAATGGTTGGTTCACGCTCAAGCTTTTTACGCCAAAGCCGCCCGGAATTGAGCGGATTTGGTATTAAGCGCGATCGCACGCAGCGTCGAACACCCCCACTAGACACAACCGATGCGAAGGGACACGATATTAAGCCCCCTTTGCTAAGGCGGCAACCTGAAAGCCCCCCAAGGCATTGGGGGTCCTAGGGGATCGATGCGTAAGTCCTGCTGAATTTGAACCAACTCAACTAAGGAAGCGATCGCTCTTTATCAGGCGATCGCATTTTTTTGCTCAAACCGCTGCTTTCACCGCAAATCGACCCGTATTCCTCACGGCATCTAAAAAGGCATAAACCGCTGGAGGATGAAGCGCAGCGGCTAAAATCGCCACTCCAATCACCCTTGTCAGAGGAACTGGCAAATTGCACAATTTCACCCCAGGCGGAATCGGTTCGGCGGCGAGGCGAGGCAGAATTCCCGCACCTAAACCTTGTTGCACCATACTAACTATGGTTGAATCTTCTTTAATTTCATAAGCAATACTGAGGGGATATTCTGACAGCGCCAAACATTTTCTAGCCCTGGTATTGCAAGGATTTAAGGAACTTACAATTAAGGGATAGTTTGATAAATCTTTCCAACTAATTTGGTGACTTTTTAACTGAGTCGTGGGTGGTAGCAAGAGAATATAATCATCACGCAGAATTTCCCAAGCTTCAAATTCATCGCTGGTGGGTAAGTAAGTAAAGCCAATATCGGCATACCCTTCGCGCAAACACTGTTCAATACTGGAAATAGTCTCATCTTCGCTAATATTGATCGTAATATTGGGGTAATTTTGGCGAAATCGGGCTATGACGGTAGGCAAAATATGAGTCGCCACGCTGCGAAAACAGGCAATTCGCACCTGTCCGCCTTGCAAACCTTTTGCTAAGTTGGCTTCTTTGTAGATGGCGTCTAAAAGCTGTAGCACTTGGCGAGCATGTGCGGCGATGCTTTCCCCCACGGGGGTTAGATGTGCGCCGTGGCGTCCGCGAGACAGTAAGACTACGCCTAATTCTGCTTCTAGAGTTGCGATCGCGTGACTCACCGCCGACTGGGATATCTCCAACTGCGACCCAGCTTCGCTAAAGTTACCCCAGTCTGCGATCGCAACTAAAGCACGAATTTGAGAAAGCTTGATTCTGCTTTTATTAATATCATTCATTTGGGGGATGCAAGCGTTGTACAAATTATGCTTAAAGCAGTTCAATAATTTCACTGCCTATCTATCAATTTTATTCATATAACCTATGCAAGTTGTGTATGGTTGTTCGTTTAAGTTGAAGTTACATTAAATTTCAGAGAAAAGCAAGAGCGGGGATATTTATGAGATCGTTTGCCAATTTATCAATCAAAGACAAAGCAGACTCGACAATTACTCAAGATACACAACACCAAGACTCAAAAATTTTTTCACAAATATGGCAAAAATTGTTGACAGCGATCGTTAGTAAGAGCGAACTGCAAGTTTGGTCAGAAAACGAGCGCAGTGGTAACACAGAGTGGCACGCCTACGATCCGGAGACAGGTCGCTCTATTTGTGTCGCTTCGGAAACAGAGATGCGCCACTGGATTGAACAGAGTTACTACCACTAATAAATAGCTAATGGCTAATGGCTAATGGTTAATGGATATGGAAAATATTCCCATCAGCAATTAGCAATTAGCAATTAGCAATTACCACCCCAAGGATAAACTCAGTATTTTAATCAACTTCTCAGCTAAATTTAAGCTACCAATCAGCACCAATTCATCATGGTCAACCATGCTAGTAATTAGCCAAAGCAATAGTCTAACTTTTTCCAATCCAGGAGATTGCATCATGAAACGTCTTATTCTTGCTAGCTTATCCGTTCTGCTACTCTCTGCTGCTACTGCACCTACCGTTAAAGCTGAGCCAATGGCTGTCAACTCTAATATGATGGGCAGAACCTCTGCTTCTATCAGATTACTAGAGCCTTTTTATCTCGTCGGACTCGCTTATCAAGGCTACTTCCGCGAACAGGGAATTCCCAGTTACGGTGCTTTCCTTGCTGCTTACCATACAGGGAGAATTAACGCTCGCGATCTCGTTCAAAGCGCCATCAAAGATAACCGACTTCCAGCCAGCGCTTTACAAGATGAAGATTACCTGAATGCGGTTGAAATGCAACTGATGTTCTTTGACACTCACTAAAAACTGACTCTGGCATTTGAGAACAAGCGAAGTCATCAGAAACCGGGTTTTTCTAGTTAGGAAACCGATCCCCCCAAACCCCCCGATGCCTTGGGGGGCTTTTACCGATCCCCTCAAACCCCCCTTCAAAGATTGTAAATGTAGGGTGCGTTAACGAAGCCGCTTAGTTTTCGCTCTATAAAATACCCGATTTTTCCTCCTCATCTATCTCATCTTTTTCCAAAATCCCTATTTTTAAGCGACGCAGAATTCTTACCAAGAATAAGCTGGATTTCCAGATTTTTCAATCAAGATAGTATGGATAGAAGATTTTAACAGTTTAAGGGTTTCCTGCAATTTAACCTGTCCTTCCTCAAAGCTCCAAAGGGTTTCATAGTCCTTACAATTGATGACTAAAACGTCAGCAGTTGCATAGGTATAAATGATGCCTTCAGATTTAAAACCGCTGATTTCTAGAATCTGCTGTCCCAGCTTGCGAGCCTGGGTAATCTGGTGGATTAATTTATTCACAATCTTGGACATTTTTATCACCTCATTGGGTATTCGATTGGTCATGGGGGACGCTAGCTGGAGGTAGGTTGCAACCTACTCCCAACAAAAACCTGGCCTTTCGCAACAAAGCGGAAGGTGATAACGCCTTTGAGCGCTACTTAATTGCTGGCAATTCCGTGGCTTGCTACCCGTCGAAGGCAGAACTAATTTAAGTAGAAATGCCTATGCCGCCGGGATCGATCTCAAGATTTACTTGGCATTCTGTATTGTAATTTACAGTTTGCTGCCAAATTTGGCTATTTTTACAAAAATTAATGGTTTGAGGGCGATCGCGCGATCGTTAGTAGTAGGCGCTTCAGCGCCGCCGTCAAGCCGTTCGTGACCGTTAGTAGTAGGCGCTTTAGCGCCGCCGTCCAAGCGGCGTGCTGAGATATGACATTGCCGCTAGGATCGATCAACAAAACCAAAAAGAGCAATCATGGGTTTAGGTCTACTCGCGGATGGCAAGTGGGTATCCCAGCGAAATCAAGAAGATGCCCAAGGAAAATTTATTCGCCCCTCAACAACTTTTCGCAACCAGCAGCAGAATCCCCTTCCTGTCAGCAGTCTAGCCTATTCCGGATACCCTCAGCTATCGCGGTGCGAACCCGGAAGTCCTTGACTTACCGTTCAGTTTTTGGCTGTTTTAGGCAGTGATGTAAAAGGATGTAGAATGATGTACCTGGCGATCAACTTCTGTTAGATTCTGGTACAACTTCTGTTAGATTCTGGTACAACTTAGTGACACATCTTGTAACATTGTTGGGTCATGGTGCTACTTGTGCTAAAGGAACGATACCTTGGGACTTAAAGGCTTGCACTTCGGATTCTATAGCCTCTCATTTGAAACAAATAGCATCTCTATTTAAAACTTGAGCGGCTCAGTTTTGTGCTAAAGCGGCTCAACTTTTATTTAGATGCTATATACACCTAAAAATTACGGGAGCGTGGTAGCCCCGTCAATTTATTGCGGGGCCCAAACGCGACACGAGCAGATTTATCTGCCGTCAATATTATTTTGAGTGATGTGGGTCATTGATATAAGCCTGAATAACAGCAGAACTAACTTTTCCAGTGGTGTCATAGAAGTAGGCATGAGTCCAAAGTGTTGGGAGCTTAAGTAAGTGAGGAAATTCTTGCCTAAGATATCGAGATGAGCGACCTTTAAACGCTTTAACAATTGAGTTAATCGGGGTATTGGGATCGTACTCTACCAATAAATGAACGTGGTCTGGTGCTATTTCAAGGCATTTGATAATCCACCCCTTTTCATTCGCCACCTCGGTCAAGATTTGACTCAGGCGAAGCTTGACCGCATCTACTAGAACGGGCTTCCTCCGTTTGGGTATCCAGATTAAGTGGACTGTTGCACTTCCAACCGAATGGTTGTTGTGCCGATATTGTCTGTCACTAGACTTCATCTGACCTTGTATATAGCGAGACTCTATTGACAACCATGCTAATCCAGGTTACTGTATAAGTCAATTAGCTATATACAACTACAGGAGGTGATGAGGATATGCCAAAGAGTACAAAACCATCGTTTGTCTTGGAGCTACCGTTAAAAGTAGATAGCCAGCAAGATTCGGAATTGCAAGCCAGGTTTAATGCTGCTATGCGGCTGTACAATAATGTGCTTGGAGAAGCTAAAACGCGGATGGAATTAATACGTAATTCTGAGGCATATCAAGCAGCTAGAAAGATGCCAACATGCCTGCATAAAGAACGTAGCAACGCTTTTAACAAAGTCCGTGAAACTTATCGGTTCACCGATTACGATCTACAGGCTTACGCCAACAAAGCTGCATCCCGCTCAAAATGGATTGCCGAAAAAATTGATTCCAATACTCAGCAAAAGCTGGCAAATAGGGCATTTAAAGCGGTTGAGCGCATACTTTTTGGCAAAGCTAAAGACATCCGCTTTAAAGTTGAAAGCCGTTTTAGATCGGTAGAAGGTAAAACTAACAAGCAGGGAATCAGGTGGAAAAACAACTATGTTGTTTGGTCGCGATTGGAAATCCCAGCAATCATCGACCCTGGCAACGAAGTGGTTAGACATGGATTATCAAGCCCTGTCAAATATTGCAGAATTCTCCGGCGTTATCTGAATGGAAAGCGCCGATGGTTTGTGCAGCTTGTTTTAGAAGGATTGTCGTACCAGAAACCACAGAATTACATCGCCGATGGGTTGGTTGGTATTGATATTAACGTATCTAATATTGCGTTTGTCGCCGATCATCATGCTGGGTTATTGTCTTTCGCTGAAGGTGTACCAACTTTTCACAAAGAGATAGCCGCACTCCAGCGCCGAATGCAGCGTTCCCAACGTGCTAACAATCCGGACAATTTTGCTCTTGATTTTAAAGCGCGTAAAGGACGAAAAATTGTCACAAAAAAAGGCAAAGTCAAAAAAGGTAAGCGCCAGTGGAAGAAGTCTAAGAATTACGCACGTGCTGCACAGAAGAAACGTGAATTAGAACGTCGAAAAACGGCATACGCTAAATCCCAAAATCGCCGTGTTGTTAACGAAATTTTGAGGTACGGCAAGCAGAGCAAAACTGAGAACGTCTCAGTTAAAGGATGGCAAAAAAGGTATGGGTTCGCCATATCTGCTAAATCACCAGGATTTGTTCAATCAGAACTGATTCGCTTGCGCTGAGAAAGCTGGTGGAACAGTCATAAAGTTCTCTACTCAAACAACTGCGTTATCTCAAACTCATTTGGATGGTAGTCGGCGTAAAAAGTCTTTGTCTGAAAGAGTTCATTGCGACGTGACGGGTATTCCACCACATCACCGCGATTTGTTTAGTGCGTTTTTGAGTAGACATGTCAATCAGGATCAGTTGTCATTGCAGGATGCTCAAAACGAGTATCTGAGGCTGGAGTCGGTCTTATTGGAGGCATGGCAACATTCAAAAAACCGCAAGCAAGTAGGCGTGTCCCAAAGCAGGATGTCTGATTCACCCGCTGCGCGGTTCTCCAACGAAGATAGAGCGTCTAGCCAGATAGCTAATACGAGCGAAAAGCTAGTCTCAACTCTGCCTGAATCCTCGTCTATGCGAGAGCGAGGAGTGGCTCAATGATACAGAATAAAGCTCATCGGTGGAACTTTGCTGAAAACGAGCATAGATAATGATATATAGGACATCTCTGTAATATGCTTTGCGTTACAGGGTCTGGCGCTAGGATACTACCTAATCTGATCCGAAGTAACTTAAAGGCTGAAAGTATTGATACTGCGTTGTTCTGGGTTTACCTGCTATGAAAAAGCCCCTAGAATGACTCCAGGGGCTTCAAAAGTGGTGTAACTCACGACAGAATAAGGGTTTCAGGATCGCCGAGTTACATGCCCGAGTTCCAAGGGTTCTAGGCTTCAGCTACTAGGTCATCGGCATCGGGTACTAGCTCATCCTGGACTTCACCAAAGCCATCAAAGGCTTGCTGCATCTTCATAGTCTTGGCCTCTGCTGGATGCATCTTGGAGATGTCATAGGTTGGTTGCTGTTTGTAAACAGGATCTGTAAGCAACTTCCAATCCAGTTCTGTCTGCGGTAACCGATCGGTCAAGTACAAATCCAGGAACTCGCGGAACTGTCTAGGGCTGAACTTAGGGTCATAGCCAAGCGCTACCACAAAGCTTTGGTAAAAGCTGCGATCGCCCTGGAACTCCTTACCACCTACTTGGTATCTTTCATAAAAGAAAACGGGAAGCGGGAAACGAGCGTCACTTTAGTGCTGAGAGGAAAGCGACACGAGCAGTTTTAACTGCCGTAGTATTTCAGTATTTATCGGTGGTGTGGATCTTCAATATAGCGCTTGACAACCTCACTGCTAACATTTCCAGCAGTGCTGACAAAGTAGCTGTTAGTCCAAAGCGACGGCAGCTTTTTTAGTTGGGGAAATTCCTTACGGAGATAGTAGCTAGACCTACCCTTAAACGCCTTGACAACCAAATGAGGAGTGTCAACAGGCTTGACGCTCACAAACAAATGAACGTGGTCGGAAGCGACTTCTAAAGCAAGAATATCCCAACCTTTCTCTATCGCCAAATCAAGGAAGATTTGCCTAAGCCTTGTCGCTATCTCTCCAATTAAAACCTTTTTTCGGCGCAGAGGAATCCAAACAAAGTGGTAGTTGACCAAAAATTTGACATGATTGTGAGTTTGATAGTCTTTTTGCAAAAGCATGGTTTTGTCGATTTTGTTGACACCATCATCGTAGTTGACTACTATAGTCTAGTCAACCGTTATCGACAAGCATTGATGGATGGTCAAAAATAAACGATGCATGGGGGTGCAGCAAGTGCTGTTGCAACCAGACCCCGAAACTCAAGCGTTACTTCTGTACCTTTGTCAACAATCGGGCAAGCTCTACAACAACGGAGTCTATTTTGCCAGACAAGTGTTCTTTAAAACCGGGAGATTGCTGACCGGAAAATTCGCTCTAGTCTACGAGCCATCGGTATCAAAATCGATGGTCGCTCAATCCTTGCCTTCAACGCCAATGCAGCAAACATTAATGTCGGTAGCAGAAGCGTTCAAATCTTTCAAAGAGTTAAGAGATTTACACTTCAAAGGCAAGTTACACTTCAAACCCAGACCACCAAATTACTTAACTGGCTCGAAATTGTTCAAGGTGGCTTACCCTAACTCTGGTGGGCAGAAGCCAGCATTGATCGATGGTAAGTTGAGATTTTCTTTGGGCTTGACAATTAGAAGGTGGTTTGGGGTTTCTGAATTCTTTCTTCCCATGCCTTCAAACATTGAATACTCGCAGGTTAAGGAATTTACGATTCTACCCAAAAATGGGGCGTTTTATCTTGAGGTATCTTACGAGACTCAAGCAAAAAAGCACGACTTAGATATTGGTCGTGCTTTATCGGTCGATTTTGGCACTGCGGATAATTTAGCCGCTTGCGTTGATACTTTGGGCAATTCTCTACTAATTGATGCTCGTGCTATGAAAGCAATGAATCAATTGTGGAATAAAAAAGTATCAACTCGTAAAGAAGGTAAGCCAGAAGCTTATTGGGATAGTTGGCTCGACCGAGTTACCCGTAAGCGCAACCATCAGATGCGCGATGGTGTTAATAAGGCGGCGAAGCTAATCGTCCAGCATTGTTTAAATTATGGAATTGGAACGTTAGTGGTCGGATGGAATGAAGGTTTTAAAACTAATGCTAATTTAGGTAAAGTAAGCAACCAGAAATTTGTTCAAATTCCTTTGGGAAAGTTGAAAGACCGATTGAAGCAGCTTTGCGACTTACACGGTCTTCGGTTTGTGGAAACTGAAGAATCTTATACCTCGAAAGCCAGCTATCTTGATGGAGACTCCCTGCCCAAATATGGTGAAAAACCAAATGGGTGGAAAGCATCTGGTAGGCGTATTTTTCGGGGCTTGTATCGTTCCGCTAATGGTTTTCTTGTGAATGCCGATCTTAATGGGGCGGCAAATATTTTACGAAAAGTAGCCAGCTTTTCTTCGCTTAGACTTAGACTTACTGTGTAGACGGTGCTTGACGACCTTCGCGAGAGTTAGGCTTTGGCAAACCCCCAAGTCTGCTTTGTCCGCAGAATCTCATCGGCTTCAGCCATGAGAGTGTCAACGTTGACTAACTGGAACTGATACCGAGGATTCGCTAAAACAGCCGCTACAGTTTTCAAAAACAAGGCTCGGACTTCCCAATGGTCTGTTGAATAGCCTTGATAGAACTGTCTGACATATTTGCCTATCTTATTTTATGTACCAAAAATATTGTTATATCTTACAAAAGCTTGGATTCTGTCCAACAGAAACTTGCGGTATTCTGCTGAAAACGGGACTCTGTTGGTTTTAAATGGGTCTGAGTCATCTAATGCTTTCTGTTTCTCAAACTCAGCCGCTCTAGCTTGTTCTAGGGTTATCCTCTGGTCAAGTTCCAGGCGATCTTGCATCATCCTGGCTACTGAATCTTTCAAAGTCATCGCGGTCAGTCCTTAGTACTTACTACTTGTCAGGACTAACTTGTCCACACATTAGTACTGGTTCAATACCATATACCTGCATTTTTGTCAAAAGGGAGCGACATCAGAGATGACACCATCGGAAGCCAAGGACATCATTAGGAGAGCTAGTAAATACCGCGCTGATGCGGAGTCAGTGCTGGAGGACTTAGAACACTTGTATCTGGCAGCATTCCAAGGGTATCTGGATGAAAGAAATACTGCCAGAGGGGATGTAGTGACCCTGACCGCTAGAGACATGAAAGCTGCCCTGGATGCCAAGAAAGCCATGTGGCAGGTAGTTATGGACTTGCATAAGGTCAGTAAAGATGATGCTGAGACTGCTGTCCAGGATTTCATTATCAATGTTTTACCTCTACCTGAGCCAGCTTTAGAACTACCTGGAGGTAACCAGTAATGACCCCCGACTTGCACCAAGTCCAACACCAAATAGTCCAGGCACTAGCCAAGCACCCTAATAGCCGAGTCCGCATCGATGTCCGAGTCACTGCCAAAGAAAAAGCCGACTGGACTAAGCTAGCCCATGAGTTAGATACCAACTTATCAGCCTTGGTCAGGGCTACTTTGACCCAGCTTGCACAACAGCACAAGAAATGAGAATGGTTCTCATTCGTGTGGCCTAGTAACCAAAAGCTAAACCCACCCGGTGCTGACTAGGTGGGTTCTACTATTGTTCCGCACCTTAACAAAACTTAATATTCTATAGGATAACCCTGTGGCTTGCATTACTACATCCGAGTTTTTAACCCAACTGACCAGGCATTTCTTTAACCATTCCCAGCGATCGCTGGGTGTAGTTTTAAAGCTCATGTAGTCGTCAACCATTCTTAGGTAGGTTTTGGCTAAGTCATATCTGCCATTTAGTGCTGCCCAAAGGAAACCCATCTGGGAAGAGGTGATAGGCAAGTCAGTATTGCATAAACCTCTGTTCCCAAGCTTGGCTATGTGATGACCTGTGAACTCCAGCCCGCTGACAACCGCTGAGTCAGGATTCAGGACTTGCTTAGCTTTTCTTCCTTTCTTAGTCAATACCGGGGAGGTCATCTTCTGTCTCTTTTGTTCTAAATCTAGTTTCGGTTTAGGCTTCTCGCACACACACTTTTTGCTGGCAAATAGCTAAACTACTGATTCTGTCTTGGTTTTACCTTGCCACCTGTCATGCTGGTTGCTGGTTGTTTACTGGGATAGAACCAATATCTGCCGTCATCAAACTTCACCCAGTCTGCGCCTGAATGGGCTGCTGCTTTGACATCAGCCACAGGTATACCGAGATCCTCAGCTATCTGCTTAGCAGTCTTGGGTATCCAAGTAGGTGGTTCTTGGGTGGTACTGGGAGGTTCTTGGATGGCTTGCTTGGCTGAGTCCCGTTCAGACCTAATGGCTGGGTGCTTTTTTACTTGTTCTATCTGGATCAGGTTCTTAACTGTCTGTTCCCAATCCTGACCTGATAGACCTGACTGCCATTGCTCAGGCTCCCAGTACTTCACTGCCTCCAACCATGTCTTGTACCCATTGGCACTCCTGAGTCTAGCCGCTAGCACTCGGTCATCTGGAAACAGCACCCAAGGCTTACCATTGACTTTGACCTGGACATAGGGTTTCAACTCCCAAGACAGTGGAAGTACATCACCTTCTTTCACACTTTTTGCTGGCATTGCTGGCATTTTGTCTGAAATGCTTGCAAGAACAGGAATTGATCTATTGGCAGCTAAGCTGGTATTGCTGGTACTTTCCAAGATGGCATTAAGCGCCTTAGTTTCATTACCCCTACAATACTGGTTGGCATATTGGGTAAGCGCTTCAGCCGCCTGTTCAGTCAGCATGAAAGTCTTCTTTAGTTTCTTGCTGGTTTTGCTGGTATCTTCTAGCATAATGCTGGCATTCTCAAATACTTATTTAATAACGTTTTCAGCTATTTTGCTGGTATTTTTCTGCTGGTAAGTGTGGAACTACCTGTGCTCGGATTCTGATCGCTTTGAGTTTTCCTTGGGCATCCCGATAGTAGAAATAGCTGAAACCATTTTCATATTCAGTCCCGAAACTTGCTGGTATATATGGCATTGCTGGCATCCTCAAAGCCTCATCATAGCTTCATTATAACAAAATGCTGGTAAAAAGTGTGTGGAAGCCACCTATCTGCCACTCAATGAAAACCATTCTCATGTCATGACACCATGTCACCCAGGGCGGTCAGGTGCAGCACTTGGAAATACTTGAGGGGGGTCAGGTAGCAGGGCTGTTTCCACTTAGGTGACGCAGTGATGACCGAGTGCCGCAGCAAGTCCCGACCGGAGATGACCAGTTGCACTCCGTCAGCTAACTGATAGACCACCTGGTCAGGACAGGATTGCTCATAGGTGCTGACCAGGATACCCAACAGGCTGTCGAAGTACCCGCCCCAGCTAGCCTTAAGCATGGGCTTGCCATCCAACCAATCCAACCTCATATCTGTCCTTGGGACTTGACAAATGACCTTTGTTGTGCTATAAATAGACATATCTACAAAACCATAAAGTAATAAACGCAGCCCTTAGTAGGTACAAACTACTAGGGGCTATTATTATGCTGTCCGGACAGGTGGTGTCAGGGAAGCACTAAAAGCTATACCCAGCAAGGCTTTAGGTGGTGTCAGGCGGTCATTGAGGGTAATGTGGTCAGAACCTAGGCAGCGCAAGGGGCTACACCCTCCTGACCATTCAGGAGCGCGTTATAGGTATAAATAAGCACATTTTATTTTTGTCTGGAAGGCCACATAGCCCGCGATAGGATGCTTTGTTAGTCTGGGTTTGAGTGCTTTCGGTAGGCTAAAGTGGCCTGGTCAGCATTACTTAGCTTCCGGGTATCGCAGGTCACTGACTGTGTACCTGGTGCAACTTAGAAGCCCTAAAATAGCACTATCGATGGCTGGAAGCTACACCCAGCATACATCCTGGAGTTATTTCTCAATATGAAAAAGCGTAGTTTGTAGGGCTTTTCTAGACATATCCCAGCTTTACAAAACTTAACATAGCAGGTGGTAACCATCGCGCTCCACACCGATGTGGATCGTGTAGAACAAGGTTATCAATAATGATAAGGTTGTCAGGGAATAGCCCAAGAGCTTGCCCTATCTAGATTCCAAGGGTGTCAGGGAACAGCCCAAGAGCTTGCCCTGTCTAGATTCCAAGGGTGTCAGTACCTAAACCCTTGTCCTGTAAGGGTTCCAAGGGTGAAACTTCACCACCCGATCGGTACACACTTGGGTCACCTAAGTAGCTGAAAAGCCTCCCCGGTATGACTCCCATCGCTACACCTTATGAATCCTCTGGTCAGATAAAATAGAAGTAACCAGGAGCGCGGGTATATATCGGTTTAGACCTCGGTTGTGGGCTGGAATCTATACCAGGTAAGACTCTAGGTTCATCTAGAGGCTCGCAACAAGACACCCCTAGTAGCTACTAGGGGCATCGACTAGGCTATTCCGAATCTAGAATGGGTCATCCTCATCATCCACAGGCTTGACATCAGGGTCGTGTTGTGGTAAAAGATGGGTGACTACAGGTTCGGCGATCGGGGTTGCCAGTTCTGTTACCGGGTCATCCGCAGGCAGTTCTGTAGGCATAGGTGTAGCAACATCAGGCTCTACCACTAAAGTCCCTTCAGACCGCTTAGGGCAACTGCGAAGCTTTTCCACTGCGCTGGTGATGTCTGCTGGGAAGACTTGGTGGAGTTCTGAGGCATCAGGGGTGACATAGAAGAACTGACCGATCCGCTTCTTCACTAGACCTAGCTTTTCTAAGGCTTGAGCTACCTTGCGGTCATGGCGGTTAGCTTTATGGCGCTCTACTGGGATACCTAATCCATAGGTCAGGATATCCGAGGCTTTAACTGCGATCGCACCATTGCTGCTCAGTTCGGCTATCAGTTGGGCTACTTGGTCAAAGAACTCATTGGTTTCTTGGTACTGCTGGTTGCGCTCCTCAGACTGTCTGGTCATCTCAGGGTCAGCTCAATAAGGGAAGCCATTGGTGAACTTGCGGTAGGCAGTAGCCAGGAGTTGACCTCGGTTGACCTTAAGGAAGTCATTATTGATGGTGTTCTGGTCAACAGGGAGTACCCAGAAGCGCCGGGAACCTGTGGCATCGCGCAGAATCTCATCCGAGTTGCATGACCCACCGAATACCACATGCCTTGGGGAGTCTTTGTGGTTCTTCTCATAAATCCCTCGATCGGTATCCTGGATCTTAGTTAGGAATGCCTTAAGCTCCTCTACTTCTTTCTTGCGGGTGATACCTTCCATCTCTCCAAGCTCTACTATCCAGGACTTAGCCAACTGGCGCTTAACTTCTTTACTTTCGGTAGCGCTGTCCAAATCCAGGAAGTACTCACCACCCAGTATGGGGAAGAAAGTAGAATTACCTATCCCTTGCGCTCCCTTCAGCACCAAGGTGTTATCCGCTTGACAACCGGGTTTCATAGCCCTTGCCACCGCAGCTACTAACCATTTCTCTAGCATTTGTTGAGATAAAGGGTCAGTCAATCCAAACAGCACTTGGGCGAGCTTAGGCCATTCTGGTAGGTCGTCTGAGTACTGCGTGTTGAATCCTTCCAGCTCTTTCCTGACTGGATTAAAGCGACGGTATTTAAAGAATCCTATGAGTTTCCGCTTTAGTTGAGTGTCATTCAGCCCGGTTACCACATCCAGTGCATTTTCCATGTCTGCCAACAGCTCATCAACACTGGTAGTTGGCTCAAAATCTTGGGGTATGAAAGTAGCACCCTGCATCCGACCTTTAATGACTTCACCAGTCCACTCATTAAGTTGAATCCGCTCACCATAGAGTGCTACAAAGAACTTCCAGAATAGTTGTGGTTCCTCTTTAGCATTAGCAGACTTCAAGGCTGACCTCATGGCAGCTATGATACTGTCCTGGCGGCGCTTGGTATGGTTGGCTTGACCTTCACCAGAATGCACTGGGACAGTAATGTCTTCTTTCTGGAGGATGCGGAGTAGTTGGTCAGTGCTGAACTTATGGTCTTCCCAACCATAGGTTTCAGTTGACAAGTTAGGGTCATTGATGTTATAGTCAGACATATGGATATCCTTTGTTTGATGTGAACAGTTGGACAAGGGAACAGAAATAAAGCCTTGGAGGGGTTGCAGCCTTTCCAGGGCTATTTAGTTTGTAGGCCATTTATACCCCTAGCTGGTCAGCAGCTTGAGCCAGCAACCGCCGGATAGTCTCATTCAAGGACAGACCCAGAGTATCGGCTACTTGATGGGCTTGTCTCCATTCAGATTCGGTCATAGTCAACCTGACTGACTTATTGCGGCGGTGGCTAGCCTTGGGTTGCGCTAGGTCTTGAGTATCGAGTAGTACTTTTGTACTCATTAGCTTACTCCAGGTAGTTTATGGGTTAGAAGCATGGGTAGTGCTGGGATTCCGGTAACTGCCTTTCCTTCTTTCTCTGACTCTATTGTAGCACGACTTGTTCCAACTTTGTGGATCATCCCGCAGTACTAAGTTGTCATTCGGTTTACATATCAGAAGTACTCTATAGCAGATGGCTTGCATATCAGGAGTACTCTATAGTCGATACCTGTCTTGACCATTGTCGATCGATGGATGTCATACCAGGTAAGCCTTTCAGCTATTTAGGTCGCCTAAATGTCGATCGGTAGGCTTGCATATCAAAGTCTTGGTTTGCATATCAGAGCATATCAGAGTCAGTTCTGATGTGAAAGCTAGAAGTCATACCAGGTATGCCTTTCAGTCATCTTGCATATCACTGCATATCAACTTTTACTGAAAAAAGATATAAAGCCTAGTAAAGTATAAAGTTATACCTGATGCAGCTATTTATAGGAAAAAAGCTGCATTTTTTTGATGTGCTGATATGCAAACAAGCTAGAACCTAGTCAGCGTAGGGGTTTCAGCTTTCACATCAGGGATAGTCTGATATGCAACCTGATATGCAAACCCGGTTGTTCTGATATGCAACCAGTCGAAATCTAGATTTCACAGGGGTTTTGGCCTATCACATCAAGAAATGCGATCGCATCAGGTCTGGTTATTGCTATTTTCTCCAATAATAGGATTCAACTAAGTGCAAACCCAGTTCCTGTAAGGCTTCCAAGGGTGAAACTTGGGTTCCGCCCGCACAAACAAGCCCACTAAAGCCCTCAAACCTATACAGCCAGGGCATCCTACCGCCCGCAACTCTTGAATGTTAAGTTTTGTTAAGGTGCGGTAACCTCGGTTGGCCTATTTATTGCTGCCATAGAATACTAAGTCCCACGAGGATGACCAGGAAGGCCAGGGGAAAGACCAGGGCATAAAGAAAGTACCTAACAGAAAAAGCCCTCCAGATGGCTCTAGAAGGCTTTGCAGTATTTTTCTATTTTCGGTGGTCAGAGGATTCAAAGGTCGGGGACAAGGATCTCCCGAGTGACACCGAAGTAGAACTCCTGGATGGTCTTGACTGAGCTACCAGAGAGCCTTGAGACTTCTGCAAAGTTCAGACCGGCTTCAAGTAGCATGGTGATGTAGGTGTGTCTGGTGTTGTAGGGCTTGCGGTATCTTTCAACCAGACCTTGGGTGACCAGATCGGTGACAATAGGCCGCCAGAGGTTAGAGAACTGGAGGCCATTGATATAGCCCTGGTCAAGCCTGTGGGTGAAGACTATTGGGTTGCCAGGGATCGGGGTGATGCTATCCAGGATGTCGCGGAGTTGCCTGGTAATAGGGATGCGCCTGGGTTTGGCAGTCTTGGTGGTTTTCCTGGTCTTGTACTCGCTGTTGTAGCTGGCATCAATCCAAATAGATTTAGGCTCCACCTGGCTCCAATGCAGTGCCACTACCTCTCCGATGCGACACCCTGAGTAAAACAGGAACTTGACAAAAGGGGTGTATGTGTGGTATAGGGGATGGTTTTGGAAAGCTTGGATGATGGCATCTCTTTCTTGGGCAGAGAAAGGGTCGATAGCAGGGCGGTGGCGGCGACCAGTCCGTTCTAGGGTTTGGTAGCGGTCATCCTTGGTGAAGCCAGAAGTCAGGGCATACCGACTAGCTGCCTTGATAGAAGTAGCTAAATGCCTTGCTCGGCATAGCGGTTTAGTAGACAAGACTTGCTGGATGGTCTTAGGGCTGTCATCCGGAAGGGAAGAGATGAACCTAAATAAGTCCCAATATAGGTTCTGCCAAGTGGTGTACTCAAGACAGGGCTTTTTATACTCCATATAGTGTTCCCAGATCTCCCCAAGCTTAGGCTCTTGGAGAGTTGGGGTCAGACCTTTGGCTATTTGGTCAGTTAGCCGGGTGACTAGGGCTACTGCCTTGGGGTAGTTCTCCGCGGTGGCTGCTAACCCAGTGTAGAAGTGTCTTCTCCCATCCTTGACATGGGTTCTACTGAGTCTTAACCGATACTTTCCTCTGTAGACATCTATATAGACCTTGATCTCTGCCATGATAACCACCTCAACAGCTAGGACATAGGTGGGATAAGGGGTTCGCCCCTCAACAACTTTTCGCAACCAGATTACAGCCGATGGTTCCAGCGGTTTTAAAGCCGAATCCGGGCGCTACCATCTTTATATTTCTTGGGCTTGTCCTTGGGCGCACCGCACGGCAATTATGCGGAAATTGAAGGGTTTAGAAGATGCGATTGGTCTTTCAGTTGTGCATCCCGAAATTTATGATAATGGCTGGGTATTCTCTGACGAACCCGGTTGCATTCCCGATGGGGTAAACCATGCTAGCTATCTTTGGGAAATCTATCTGAAGGCTGATGCAAATTATTCGGGGCGGGTTACAGTTCCGGTACTTTGGGATAAACAAACCGGCACAATCGTCAATAACGAATCCCGCGAAATTATTCGCATGTTCGATACCCAATTCGAGGGAATTGCCAACTTTTATCCAGATGAGTTGCGCCTGGTTATTGACCAAACTATCGACGCGATTTATCAACCAATTAATAATGGTGTCTACAGAGCCGGATTCGCAACGACTCAGATGGCGTATGAGGAAGGAGTAACCGATTTATTCAACGCCCTGGATTATTGGGATGAAGTGTTGGGTAAGCAGCGCTATCTATGCGGAGATCAAATTACTGAAGCAGATGTGTGTATGTTCACAACTCTCTTGCGTTTCGATGCTGTCTATTACGGTCACTTTAAATGCAACCTCCGCCATCTTTGGGATTATTCCAATCTTTGGAATTATCCCAAAGAACTCTACCAACTTCCCGGCGTCAAAGAAACCTTTAACCTCGACCACATCAAGCGCCACTATTACAAAAGCCACGATAAAATCAATCCTACCCGGATTGTTCCCAAAGCGCCTTTGATTGATTTTGAGTCACCGCATAATCGGAATGGTGTGATATAATATGTAAATTGATTTTAGATTGAAAACAGCGAACCAAGTGGCTCGCTGTTTTTATAGAAAAGTTTATATAATTTTGGGAGAAAATGCGTCATGACCGTCGAGAAAAAAAAAATAAAGATTACTTGGGAAAAATTACCCGATGATTTTGTATTGGATGATGAACCAGCGGACAATATTAACCAGCCCCTCCTAGCTGCTGCTCTCACCGAATCTCTAGAACTGTCAGGAAGACTAGGGGAATCGATGTTAGTCGGTACTAATTTTGGCATTTGCGCCACAGTGGAAGAAAACCTGGTAATCAAAGCACCGGATTGGTTCTACGTGAGATCTGTATTAGCGACAAATCCGCCAAACCAAAATCGTCGCAGCTATACACCTAATTTACAAGGTGAAGTTCCAGCAATTGTGATGGAATTTTTGTCAGAAACAGAAGGTGGCGAATATTCGCTCAAATCTAAGTATCCCCCTGGAAAATGGTATTACTACGAGCGCATTTTACAAGTGCCGAACTACGCTATTTTTGAGCCGGATTCAGGATGGCTGGAATTCTATCAATTAGATGACGGGGGCAGATATCAGTTGCAACAACCGGATGCTAATAATCGCTACTGGGTGAGTCAGATGGGTTTATATTTAGGTATTTGGCCAGGAAGCAAGGCAAATCGGACGGGATTTTGGTTGCGCTGGTGGGATGAAACGGGACAAATGTTGCTGTGGGGAACGGAGTTAGTGGAACAGGAACGGCTTCGCGCCGAACAGGAACGGCTTCGCGCCGAACAATTGGCGGCGCAGTTGCGTGCGGCGGGGATTGAACCGGAGGTGTGAGATTGCGAAGTCTTCCCACCCAACACCTCCATGCAGGCCGAGATATCATAACATTAGATAAAGAAACATCTTATTTGCCGCTGAATTACTTGGGCTGGACTTATGGCATCCTATGCAACCTCCTCTGCTAGAGCTGAAATGAGCGAACTCCGGCGTTTGAAAAGCCTGCTACCGCCAGAGTTGCAGAGTTGGGTTATGGTTGAAGGCTCGACGGAGGTTAATCCACCCCTGATTCGCTGCGAAGAAATTGGCAAAGATTCTGTCGAGATCCAAATTGACTTGCCAAAGTGGGATCAATTAGCGATCGATCAGCGCAACCTGCTATTTTGGCACGAAGTCGCCCGGATTCAAAACGACACGATTCCCAGAGATGGATGGGAAATGGCGGCGCTGGCGATTGGTTTAGGCGGCGCGGTGGGCGAACTTTGGGTACAAGATGGTTTGCTGTTGGTGTTGGCGCTGGCGCTGTGCGGCGTATCGGGATGGAGACTATATCAGAAGAATAACGGCGATCGCACGATGAGTGAAGCCTACGAAGCGGATGAGAAAGCGATCGCACTCGCCACCCGTTTCGGTTACACTCTCCCCAACGCCTACAAAAGTCTCGGTAGCGCCTTGAAAACCTTAATCGAACAAACCCCCAGCAAACGCCAACGCAGCAAATACGAAGCACGCCTCCAAGCACTCAAACGCAGTGCGAACAAGGCAAAATCCAGAGTCCAATCCGCACGCGAAGAATTTTAATCGACCTCACCCCCCTGCCCCCCTCTCCTATCAAGGAGAGGGGGGTAAGTTTATTGCAGTAGGTTGGGTTGAACGATAGTGAAACCCAAAATTCTTCGGTTGGGTTTCGTACCTCAACCCAACCTACACAATCTAACCCCATCCTCGCAACACTTGGTGTACGCAAGCCAAATACCACATATAATCATCCAGCGGATACAAAGAAGCCGCCGCAACAATATACTCCTTCGCTAACTCTGCATTCGACTCAGCTTCATAATACAACCCCAAATAAAGATGGCTGTAAAAATTACCCCGCTTACCTTCTTTTTTCCCCGCCACCAGCACATCATCGGCAGTACAATTCCCCGCAAACAATTCATACACTTGTCGCATCACCAAGCGCGGGTCATTTTTAACCACAAGCAACTGTTTCCTCGCTTCAGTCGCCCCGAATGAACGCGCTTGACACAAATACCGCCAGACAGTTTCCTCTACATCTTGAGCATTGACGGTTAAATCGATCTCAAATTGCTTCGCACCCTCTTCAAATCTGCCAGCATAATAATAAGATAAACCCCGCTGCCATAGATAAGGAGTCAGACGCGCATCTAATTGTTCAGCCGTGTCAAAATCTTGAATCGATTCGTTAATTTGGGCGAGTTTAAATCGCACCATCCCCCGCTGAACGTAACCCTTTGGATCGTTCGGCGACATGCGGATAAAATTATTCCAGCGATTGAGGTCATTTTCTAGAGAATTGCGATTAATCATTGCTTTGTCAAGGATAAACTATCTTGCACCTAAAATAGGGACGGGCAGGATGCCCATCCCACAAGAAATACAGGTTTGCGTCGCACCAGCTTTACTGGATTTGTTCAGTATTATCGGTGTCTGCATCCGCTGTTTCGTTTTTCTCCATCAGCCATTCTACAAGGATTAACGGAATACTGAACGCACAGCCCAGGTAAGGGTCGATATAAATTTGACCGACTTGCAGAAGTATTGTAGCAATTAGGATTAAGAATTTGGCGCGGGGAGTAGCATTTAGCATTTATCTGTCCTCTAATTTGTTTATATCAACTGTTTTAACAAGCGTAAAAATAGCTGAAAATGGAATATTTTTAGCGATTAAATAAATGCAAATAATCAAAATATTGATAATTAAACGGTAAATAACCGTAAATAGCGCTAAATAACAACTGCGGTTTATCCCTGCCAGTCTAAAAAACGAATGCTATGCTTTAAATAACAACCAAATCAACGATCCTGGTAGGGGCACGGCATTTCAATATCTTGGCGTTTGAAACAAAAATTCCTGACGCCGTGCCCCTACGCCGCGATCAAGAACAACCAAATCAACGATCTTGGTAGGGGCACGGCATAGAAGATCAAGGCGTTTAAAACAAAAATTCCTGACGCCGTGCCCCTACGCAGCAATCGATCTTTGACTGCAAGATCTTGGCTGAGAAACCGGGTTTCTTAAAGAAACCCGGTTTCTGGAAAAATTTATCGATAAAACCCACTCGGAGGTATTTTATGAACCGGGAAAAGTCGTTTATAGCTTTTCTTGAAGATATCGCTGCAAATATTTTTCCTGAAACTGCTTCGGATGTGCAAAAATTATGCTTTCGGCTGCGGTTTCATCCCGATAATTACAAGCTCGAAAATACCGAGATCGCCGGATTAATCAAAAAACAACTCAACGGCGGTTTTTCTGAAATTTCAATTAATCCAACTTTGGGCGATGTAATTAAGAAAATCAAAGATAAATTTGACGCGGAAATGCAAGCAGATGGCATTGATATTGCCAAGCTGACACCGGGGAGAGGTAAACCAAAAGAATCTCCTTGGAAAATTGTTTATCGCTGGTTTCGCATGAAGTGGATTTGGCAAAGTTTGGTGGACAAAGCTGACAAGCATTCTGAGTGGATTGATTTTCTTAGTCCGGAAAACTGTCAGGGAATTGTCATCCCGCCGCCGCGTCAGAAACGACAGCTTCAAGTTAAGGCTCCTTATTTGATGCGAATTGATTTGCAGCATTCTAGTCGTAATTTACTGCTGTTGAATCAAGGATTGACAACCAAATGTGTTTTGACGCCTTCGATGGCTTTTGCACCCAAGTGTCAGCTTGATGGTAAACCGATGTGGATACCTCAAGATGGATCGATTTTGCAAGAGTATAACAAAGGGATTGAATTTGATACTCCGGGAAAAGAGGAATTTGTCGGGATTGTGTTGGATGAAGATTTAGATTTTGATTGGTTAGATTTGCGGGAAGATAACCCCGCGCCGAATTGGGATGAGACGCGGCTTTCTCAGTTGTGGAGTTATTTGGAAGGTAAGGAAAATTGGCAGGTTTTTTATCAGTCTTTTGAGGTGGTTGGTTAGCACAATACTTGCCAACCATCACCCGTCAGGGAGTGATGGGACAAATGCAAAACTTCAATCAAGCGTCGTTTCATCCGGGTGCATAGAAAAATTTGTGTACAAATTATAAGCATTAAATGAAACCCAGCATGGACGAACAACGGATACAAGCTTATCAAGAGCTAATTTTCTCTCTCCTTAATTGTCCCGACGGACAGGAAATCGAATTATTGCAGACAAACCAGGATTTATTAGATGGCGAGTTTTTGGAATTGATGGAATTGGTAGCTGCTGACTTGGCAGAGAATGGAAATCAAAATGCAGCGGATTGGTTGTTGAATTTTGCCAGCCAATTGGCAGAAGCGCTGGGGATTTACTCACCTTCAGCGACGCGAGAAGAATATATCGCCTTCCTGCAAGAGTTGTTAGATGCAGAATACGAAAGTAATGGTAATCCCCAAGCGGTCTATGAGGTCTTGCAACGGCATCTAAATAAACTGGATACGCATGCCCAAATTTTACAGGAAGTAGCGACAGCTTGGATTTCTGAACAACCAGAAGATGCAGAATTGATTGTCGTCTTGATTGAAAATATCAGTATTCGTATTCAAAGATTTCCTCTGGGAAACATCGCCAACAATCAAGAAATTGCCATTGCTGGCTATGCAGTCGTTCTGCAAAACCGCGAGGAAAATACCGAAAAGTGGGCGCTGACGCAAAATAATCTTGGGCTTGCGTACTGTGACAGAATAAAAGGGGATAAAGCTGACAATATTGAGTTGGCGATCGCAGCTTACACCCATGCTTTGCAAGTGAGAACCCCTGATGCTTTCCCCCAAGATTGGGCAATGACGCAAAATAATCTTGGGAATGTGTACAGTTACAGAATAAAAGGGGATAAAGCTGACAATATTGAATTAGCGATCGCCGCTTGTAACCAAGCCTTGCAAGTTTACACCCCTGATGCCTTCCCCCAAAATTGGGCGATGACGCAAATTAATCTTGGGAATGCGTACTGGGACAGAATAAAAGGAGATAAAGCTGAGAATATTGAATTAGCGATCGCTGCTTACACCCATGCTTTACAAGTTCTCACTCCTGATGCTTTTCCTATTGAATGTCTCACAACAAGTCGCAGTTTAGCCAACCTAGCCTTTGAGAGCAAAAATTGGCAACTCGCGATCGAAAGCTACGAAAAAGCCATTGCATCCGTTGAACGAAGCCGCAACTGGGCAACTACCGACAAACGTCGCCACGAAATCCTCAAAGAAGCTATCAACGTTTATGAAAAAATGGTGCAAGCCTGTATCAACAACGGTCAATTAGATAAAGCCATTGAATATTCCGAACGTTCTCGTTCTAAAACTCTGGGCGACATCATGGCGAGTAACCGCTATTTTGAGCAAGGTGAAATTGACCCCGAAGTTGAACAAGATTGGCAAAAATACGACGATTTGCAACAGCAAATTAATCTTCTTACCCTTGCCTATCAAACCGCAGAAAAAGAACTGGCAGGTACGAGGCGTATCGCTACACCAGAAAGTTTGCAAGCAGACGAGGAAGCCATCAAACAATTAGAAGCCCAAAAACAGCAAATCTGGCAAGATCTCCGCCGTCGCGATCCGGTTTTGGCGGGACAACTCCAAGTCGATCCGTTAAATTTATCCCAGATTCAGGGGTTAATTGATAACGACAATACAGCGCTGTTGAGTTTTTATACGACTGAAAATGACACCCATATTTTTATCTTGTTGAAAGATCGGTTGCCTCAACTGTTCACCTGCGAAGGACAAGGGTTAGAAGCATTGCAAAGTTGGTTGTGGGATAAATGGTTGATTCCCTATCTGGAATTCAGAAATACAGGAAACAGGGAATGGAAAGACAACATGGGGAGTGTTTTGGCAGAACTTTCTCGGCGGTTGCAACTCAATGAGTTGATTGCTAAGTATTTGAATGGAATTGAAGAATTGATTTTAGTACCGCATTTGATGTTGCATCAGATTCCGTTTGCCGCATTGCCAATAGCCGATCCCCCCCAGCCCCCCTTGCCAAGGGGGGTGCAAGCGCAAGGCGATCCCCCCCAGCCCCCCTTGCCAAGGGGGGTGCAAGCGCAAGGGGAGGTAGAACCTCCCGGAATGGGTTCCCAGGTTCTACCTGGGAACCAGAACAACCAGAGCAACCAAAGCAACCAGATCGGGGGAGAGGTAATCGAAATCGCTCCAGTCCCCCCCCTTGGCAAGGGGGGGTTAGGGGGGGATCGTTCCGCCAATTTGGATACCTCACGCGGTATTGTTCTCCCGACATCTAAACCCAAAACTCAACCAACTTCGCCCCCAACTCAATATCTAGGCGATAAATTCCGTCTCCGGGTTGTCCCCAGTTGCCAAATACTCAACTATTGCCACCAACGCCCCACACTGCACCCGCAACCGATAATGGGAATCGTGGAAGATGCCACCGAAGACTTGCCCTTTACCCGTTACGAGTGCGAAACCCTGGCAAAAACCTACCAAATTCCACCCACGCGGCGACTGCAAGGCAAGGAAGCCAAAATCGACAGCGTGAAACACCTGTTGCAGCAAGTGCAAATCCTCCACACCAGCCACCACGCCGCCTCGCACCTCAACGAACCCCTAGAATCCGCACTACAACTGGCGGATGGTGAGTTGAAGCTAGGGCAATTGCTGTCCCCCGGTTGGCGAATGCCGGATTTGTCGGATGTCTTCACCTGCAACTGCGAAACCCATTTCTCTGTCACCGATGTTACCGATGAGATACTGACGCTTTCCACCGGATTTCTCTGTGCCGGTGCCAGGAGTGTAGTCAGTACCCTTTGGTCGGTGGAAGATTTGGCAAGTGCGATGCTGTCTCTGTTCTACTACGAGGGGCGCAAAGCTGGGTTGTCGCGCCGTTAATTGTTGCAAAAAGCACATCAAAGCTTGCGTAATTTAACGGGTAAAGCATTTGCGGAGCGATATCAAAGCGCGTTGGCGCAGCATCTCGAAAGACTGCATGAAGCGATGATGGAAAAATATCGGGGGGCGGTCAATGAAGAAGAGTCTCAAAAGTTACTTGAGGCGGCGCGGAAAATTGAAGCGCAGCAGCGGCGGTTAGAACGATGCGGTAATGAAAATTTGCCCTTCGATCATCCTTATTATTGGGCGGGTTTTGTATCGCAAGGGTTGTCTTAAAAGAGTCTTTTTTTCTTGTGGGATGGGCATCTTGCCCGTCCCAGTTCGGGTGTATTGCACAACACAAGTTAGCTTAACAAAAATTCTGCCCTGTGAAGAAATTACCCTATCCTAGCGATAGACGTTTGCTCTTGCGATCGCATTTATTCTGCTTTGTAACAGTGTAGACTCGCGCTTCTAGCCCTGGATATGGATAGAGACGAAATTTTGAGGCGATACGCAGCCGGAGAAAGGAACTTTAGTGGCTTAGATTTAACTGGAGTCAGGCTAAGTCACGCAGAAATTGCTCATATAGACTTGTCAAAAACCAATTTAAGCAAAGCCCTATTAAATGGCGCAAATCTACATCAGGCAAATCTCAGCGAAGCCAACCTGCACGGCGCAGATCTCTGCCATACAAATCTCAGCGAAGCCAATCTTACCAAAGCCGATCTTGGAGGTGCAATTTTAGTCAGAGCAAACCTCACCAAAGCAAAGCTGCAAGGGACAAATCTCCAGTGGGCATCTTTGACACAGGTGACCCCATCAAATATAGATTTGAGTAGCGCGATCGCCAGCAGAACCATTCTACCTGCGGGTTATGCCTCTGACGGTTAACCATCTCGCAAATATTACAGTAATTTAGCAATTGAATTAGGAATGCAATGGAGACAATTTACGGCAATATTAAAGGATTAAAATCGAGTCAGATCAAACAAATACAGCAACTTTGCGAGGAGAGACAGCCAAGCGATCGCTTGTTAGTTCCCGAATTTGCTCAACAGCTAGTTGCGATTAGTACAGAAATCGATCGCCCGCTTTGCGCCTATATTAATCGACGCGGGGAGATAGTCCGAATCGGAGTCGGTACGCCCCAAGAAACTCAAATTTACCCCCAAGATATGCCGCGCCATAGTGCTAAACGCTTGAGCGGGATTCGTTGCATTGCGACTCAACTCAAAGGAGATTCACCGGATTTAGCAGCACTAATGGCTATGGTACGTCAACGCTTAGATGCTTTGGTGGTGTTAATCCCAACTAGCAACGGTCATGGCGATGTTAAGGAAGCTTATTTAGCTCACCTCGTACCCGATTTAGATACGCCTTGGTTGGTTTCTCCTCCTCTCAGTTTAGATGACTTGATCGAGGAAGATTTCGACGACTTAGTTGAGGAATGGGAAGCAGAATTGCAAGCAGCAGAATTTGAAACCGATCAATTCCAAGATCGGACAAAAAGCGATCGCGTGGTGCTAGTTGGCTTGATGACCGAAGATATGACCGATCGGCAGTTTCAAGATCGCCTTGACGAACTCGTGCGCTTAGTTGAGAGTGCGGGAGGAGAGGTAGTCGAGATTGTGCGACAGAAGCGATCGCATCCCCATCCTCAAACCGTGGTCGGTCAGGGAAAAGTAGAAGAAATTGCCCAGTTAGCCCATCAAGTTCGCGCCAATTTGATTGTTTTTAACCGCGATATTTCACCCTCTCAAGCGCGAAACTTAGAAGATTTGATTGGCATTCGAGTCATAGACCGGACTGAAATCATTTTAGATATTTTCGCGCAACGCGCTCAATCTCAAGCCGGTAAATTGCAAGTAGAACTCGCTCAACTGGAATATATGCTACCTCGGCTGCGGGGTCGAGGTCAGGCGATGTCCAGACTAGGTGCGGGAATTGGTACCAGAGGTCCTGGTGAAACTAAACTAGAAACCGAGCGCAGAGCGATTCAGCGGCGAATTTCACAACTACAGCAGGAAGTCAATCAATTACAAGCCCATCGCGCCCGCTTGCGGCAACAGCGACAACAGCAAGAAATTCCATCAATTGCGCTAGTTGGTTATACCAATGCCGGGAAATCCACCCTTTTAAATGTGTTGACCAATGCTGAAGTTTACACAGCCGATCGCCTATTTGCCACCCTCGACCCAACAACGCGAAAGGTGGTAATTGTAGACCAGAAAACCCAGGAACGGCGCTCGATTCTTCTAACAGATACGGTTGGGTTTATTCACGAACTGCCGCCACCGCTAATGGATGCATTTCGAGCCACCCTAGAGGAAGTGACAGAAGCGGATGCGCTGCTGCATGTGGTCGATCTTTCCCATCCCGCTTGGGCAAGTCATATCAGTTCGGTGGAAGAGGTTTTAAGAGAAATGCCAGCGCTTCCAGGAAAATCTTTGATTGCCTTTAATAAAATCGATCGAGTAGATAGGGAAACTCTAGCTTTAGCCCAGCAACAGTATCCCGAAGCCGCGTTTATTTCAGCAACTGAACGCTTGAGGTTAGAGAATTTACGGCAGCGATTGTTGCAACTGATTGACATTCATGCTGTTTCTCGGCACTAGCGGTTGGGTTTATCAGCACTGGATGGGTATTTTCTATCCAGAAGAGTTGCACGGCGACCAGCAATTGGCATTTTACGCGCAGCACTTTTCCACTGTAGAGGTAAATTATTCTTTTTACCGTCTGCCAGAAAAATCTGTGTTTGAAACTTGGCGCGAGCAAAGTCCCCAAGACTTTCTCTTTGCCGTTAAAGGTAGCCGTTATCTCACCCACTTGACATCCTCCCCACCGTAGAACGGTGTAGGCTTGTTAAACTAAGCCGCTCCGTCACCAGAACGACTCGTCTTCAGAACCGTGCTTGCGGATTTCTCTGCACACGGCTCCTCAATGCTTTGGTGCTTGTTACGCATACCGCCAGCCTTATCATCATTGGCTGCTGTTTGATTGAAGATCGTGGCAGTGTCGATGGAGGAGTTGCCAGTTGTCATAGCTATCCCTTCCGCCTTGTGACTTGGGGGTTTTGTGGTCGGTTTCGATTAAATCTCCATCCCTGAAAAACAGTTCGCAATGGGCGCATTTTCCTTTCTGTCTCTTCAGGAGTGTTGCCACCCTTGTTGAGATTTCGGGGTGTTTGCCCATTCTCCCACTCCAGTAGATAAAATCTCCGTCATAAGGGCTGCGATTCCCTTGCACTTTTACCTGTCTAACAAGAGGGGGAGGGGGAGGGGGAGTGCTTTTTCAGGCGCATTACTTTACCCTTTTTCCTAGATGCAAAACTCCAATTATCATTTCCTAGGGTTTGCCAGTATTTATTAGCTACCCAACCTGGAGTTTTGTTCGGATGACGACGATTTGCCCAAACTCTGAGTTGCTGGTAGGTAAGCATATCCGCTTTCTTATAGGTTTCCTTGCTTACCACAGTGGAGTAGTAGTTTGCCCATCCTTGGATCAGCGGGTTCAAATGGTCTATTAGCGCCTCTTGTGGTGCTGTGCTGTGGGCTTTGATGATACTACTAATCTTTTCTGTATGTATCTTTAGCTTCTCTTTACTTGGTTTGATGAAGGTTTTGAAGCCTAGAGGTTTTTTACACCCGTTTGTGCCAGATTGGTATTTACCAACCGGGTATTGTTTTATATTGAACCCTAAGAAGTTAAATCCGGGTTCTTCCAGCTCGTACTTGTTCAGAGTATGAGCTAAACGGGTTTTACTGGGCTTCAATTCCAACCCCATGTCTTTTAACCATTCTGCGATTATCTGCCGACACTTTTGGACAACGGCTAAATCTTCGTGTAATATCACGAAATCGTCTGCGTATCGTATTAGGTTGGGCTGGCAGAAGTAGTTTCTTCCAGTCCTTCCTGGGAAGGCTTGTGCGATACGATTTTCCATGCCGTGGAGTGCTATATTTGCTAGTAGCGGAGAAATGACCCCACCCTGTGGCGTTCCCTCATTAGTTGGACTGTAGGCTTTTTGCCTGTTGGCTTTGGCTTTCGAGTCAATCACTCCCGCTTCTAACCATGCTCGGATTTGTCGGCTGATGGTGGGGAATGTATTTAATTTTTTCAGCAGCGCTTTATGGCTGATTCGGTCGAAGCATTTTGCCATGTCAGCATCAAGGACATATTTAGCATTCTGCCTAACTGCTAGGAATATTGCTCCAATCGCATCATGACACGAGCGTCCGGGTCGAAAACCGTAACTGTTCGGCTCGAATTTTGCCTCCCATTCCGGTTCTAGTGCGAGTTTTACCAATGCTTGTAAGGCACGGTCTGCCATCGTTGGAATCCCTAGAGGGCGTTTTTCATTCGTTCCAGGTTTAGGTATCCAAACCCTTCTTGTTGGTTTTGCCTTGTGGGATAGTTTCAGGTTTTGCACCAGTGCTAACCTTTGGACGGGCGTGAGTGATTTCATTTTGTCTACTCCGGCTGTTTTCTTGCCCTGGTTATCCTGCGTTACTCGACGGACAGCCAAACACTTTGCTGACCAAGACCGCATCAATGTTTTCTGGAGTTGGCGAACCGCTTTCGTATCTCCACGCTGTTCGGATCTGTAGATTCGCTTTTGCAGCTTAAAGACACGCTTCTCCAGTTTTTGCCAGTTGACGTGTCTCCATTCCACTATCGGGTTTTCCCCTGTTTTAGACATATACACTCTGACTTACAACTCTACAATCCAAATCATCGGGTCTACGTCTGCATATCCTTGGCGTTACCCAAGGCTTTCGCTTCTTAGACCATCCTTCCGTCCCGTAGCATCCGGTTAGCACCTGCTCAGGTTATCGACCATCCTGAGAGCATACGAGCGGTTAATTCGTTCCTGGTAATTATTGGTTGAACTTTTAGAGCGGCGCTATCTGCCGGGTTTATCGGGTGTGCTATCAGTCGGAATTGGAACCGCTGACCCCAAATCCATTGCCTTTTGGCTCCAGCCTATCAGCCTGATTTGGCTGGTTTCGTGTGACGACAGTTCGGTCGCGCCTTCACTTTCGTTGCTCATGGGTTCTTGCTCGAAGGGAGCCGCATTAGGCTTGCAGCTTTACCTCCTTTTCACCCCGCTTCAGGCGTTGATGGCTAGTCGCGAACCTGGGGGTGATGCTGTCACCACTGCACCTGTGGGAAGAGACTTCTCAAAGTACTCTAGGATTTCCGTTGAGTCACTCTTATAATTACCAAGTTGTCAAGGTTCAATGTCTGTGACATTTATAGACCTTGCCAGTCATCCCTGAGTATTGCTACTCATTTCGACTGAACGAATCGCACCTAAGACTCACTTCTTAGACCTTTCTGCTTCATAGCAACTGCCATCAGACTTATGCCTATGTGGTCTTACGTTCGCTCCACAGACTTTCACCGCAAGCCCTGCGGCAAGAATGTTTTGTGCTGCGTTCACATCCCGGTCATGGTGTGTTCCACAGTTAGGACAGTCCCAGTCACGGATATTGAGAGGCAGCTTTTCAACGATGTGACCGCAATTGCCACATCGCTTAGAACTCGGAAACCATCGGTCAATCTTGACCAACGTGGGACCATACCAATCGCACTTGTATTCAAGTTGACTAACCAACTCACCCCAACTTGCATCGCTAATCGAGAGAGCCAGTTTTCGATTCTTGACCATGTTCTTCACGAGCCTTACTCCTCGACCGCAATCGTTTGGTTTTCACGCACCAATCGAGTCGTCAACTTGTGAAGAAAATCCTTTCTCGCATCAGCAATTTCTTGATGCACCTTTGCCACTTTGAGACGGGCTTTGTATCGATTGTTCGACCCTTTTTGCTTGCGAATCAACGCCTTCTGAGCTTTTTTCAGCTTACGGGGTTTTGCATTGAAGCCTTTAGGATTGGCAATTTTTTCACCTGTACTCAAAACAGCCAAACTTGTCACTCCCAAATCAATCCCGATTTCATTCGAGGATTGGGGCAGTGGCTCAATCTCGACATCCACCAACAGAGAAACAGTCCATCTCCCCGCAGGCGAAAGCTTCACCGTGATAGTCGATGGCTTTGCACCCTTCGGCAGTTCTCGACTCCAACGGATTGCCAGCGGGTCAGAACACTTTGCCAAGTAGACTTGACCATCCCGCCATTTGAATGCGGATTTGGTGAATTCTGCACTCCCGCCGTTTCGTTTCTTTTTAAACGTGGGATATTTTGCCCGTCCTTCAAAGAAGTTCGAGAAGGCTTTCTGAAGATGTCTCAGTCCTTGTTGCAGGGGAACACAGCTAACCTCGTTCAAAAACTGGAGGTCATCTTGTTTTTTCCATTCGGTCAACATTGCCGAAGTATCGCTGTAACCGACTCGTTTTTTCTCGCTATACCAAGCTTCGGTTCTAATTGCCAAAGCACGGTTATAGACCAAACGAGTACAGCCCCGAAGAGCGTCTCAGCAAGGATTCTTGCTCAGGCGTGGGATAGAAACGGTACTTGAAGGCTTTCTGCGTCATCCCTCACATTATAGCGATTATCTTGTGAGAGATGCAGATTTACCGTCAATCTGCAAAGGCTAGAACCGCTTGATTGACGCTCCTATCCCTCCCCGCCGTGTAGACGGACGGGGTATCTCGGAGGCTTAGATGAAAAAATTAAAAGACCCCGTTGAACCTTGATCTCGGCTGATGGAACGGGCATCTGGCTTGCAAGAAAAGCTCGGCCCGATTCTGTTTCAGTTTCCCCATACTTGGTGTGTTAATTGCTCGCGCCTTGAGTTTTTCTTAGAGTTGCTGCAAACCTACCCACAACAACGATATAATTTTGAATTTCGTCACAATAGCTGGCTGACTTTACAGGTGTACAAATTGCTAGAACGCGCCGGTGCAGCCCTCTGTTTACCAGTCAGTCCAACAGTTCCCCTCCATATCCGCCTCACCGCACCTTGGACTTATATCCGAATGCATATTGACACTCTGCGGTCTCTTGACACGCAGATTCTCGCTTGAGTTTCTGCCGTATCTCTTAGATTTCCGACTGTCAATCGTCGTATATTGGTCTAAGTCAAACAAACTTAACTGAATATTCGACGATTCATAGGCATGGTTCCTGGACTCAACTCCCTTAGACGTTGATACCTTCACAGGCGTAACTTTCCCGCAGTCCTCGGCACGAGTCTTCTTATTTTTTGGGAAGACAAGCCCAACACGCTTTGCTATCTCTCTAGAGGCTTTTCTGTCGGCGTGTTCCACATAACCGCAGTTGGTACAAATAAACTTTTCACCACTAGGATTCGATTTGTCTGTATGCCCACACTTGGGGCTTGCCTTGGCTGGAATATTTGGGGTCAACAGCAATTACTGGTTTACCTGCTTTCACCGCTAACCAGCTAACTTTTTTGAATAAATCTGCCCAAGCGCAATCAAGGATAACTCTGTTCAAACTAGATTTGGCTGATGCACCGTTTTTTCTGTAACCCCCGTTGCCATCATGTTTCGGTTTGGCACGTTTGACCATATTTTTGATGTTGAGGTCTTCACGTCCAACAGCATCGGCAGTTTTTACAATCTTGCTAGCAGCTTGCCAATTGTATCCATCGCGCTTTTGAGTTAGCTTGTAATTTGTTCTAGTCAGCTTTTCAAACGCCTTCCTTTTGTTACTGGAGCCTTTTTGCTTACGATTAGCAGAGCGTTGTCTTATGGCTAGCCTTCTTGCGGTTCTGGGATTGGTAGTAACTCTAATGTTCTCAACAAAGCTACCGTCTGAGATGGCAACCAGCTGATTGATGCCCACATCTATTCCAACTACTGATTTGGCTTCTGATAGTGGTTTCTCTTCCGGCAATGAGCCAGGTATCTCAACCAGCATTGAGATGAACCAATATCTGCTAAAAGGCTTTAACAGTGCAATTCCTAACCTCTTTGACTAACTTCAAATCTCTGCTGTTATGCATTTTGACATTGCCGATGCCAGGAAGGTGAATGATAGCATAACTGTCCGAAATCGCTTCAATCTTTACCTGTTTCGGTTTGTACTCAAAGGATTTCACCGCTCGTAGGTAACGAGGGAAACATGAGCCATGTTGCCAGAAGTTTGTACTAGCTGCATCTAGTTTGGCAATATTGCGTTGTAAAACGTCTGAATTGATGTCCCCAAAACTCGAAAATTCGTGACGCAACTGAGTTGTTACTTTCTTCTGATCCCCGATTCCAGCCAGAAGCGCTGTCCCATTTAGTAACACATGAAGACACTTTCAAAGCCTTACTTATGTCTGCGGGAATAACGCCATGTTTTAGTACTGGGCAGCGTCATTGCGGCAGCACGAGCCATATTCTGTTCAAGAAGAGATATCGCACCAACTTTCCCAGCCGTAGACAACAGGAGTATCAGCGTTCTGATTGTTAGTGTTGTAGCCAACTTCTCTTTCTCTGAGAGCGTAGTTGCGGTGCTTCCTTAAAGTTGTTAACAACTGAAACATTTGTAAACGCTGAGACTTTGTAGGCTTTAATTTGAAGTTCCACCTGACTTGCATGTTGTTCACCTCCTTTTATTTGCTAATCTATATACAGTAGAGTCATCAATTCTAAAAATGTCTAATGGTCAAGGTAAGAAAAGGGTTAAGAACGTGCCAGTGCTGCACAACGAAATTAAGAAAAGGCACGGAGTTTTGTTGACAGATACTGCATGGGCTGTTCTGGTCAACCAAGCCAAAAAGAAGGGCGTTAGTGTTAGGGAAATGATAGAATCTTGGGCAAGAAGTCTTGAAGGCAGTTAAAACTGCTCGTGTCGTGCTTCCTCCTCGCAATAAATTGACGAGGCTCCCGCACTCCCGTGTTATTTAGGTGGGCAATGGGGAATTGGCTATAGCGATGAAGAGCTATCAGCTTGGGCAACTCGGATTCGCGAGTTCCTCCAAAGGGGAGTTGACGTGTATGTTTACTTCAACAACGACTTGGAAGGTCATGCTATCCGCGATGGTAAGCACCTCTCGGCAATGCTTGATTCTTGCCTTTGAGCTACGCGAACTTTTGTATTCTGAGATCTTGCACCTGCGGTTTTCTCCCGCCAGGGGTTCAAACCCAAGGGCTAATAGCTGAAGTCGTCTAAAGACGACTGGAGAAAGGTTTTAGTCCATGACGTGAACTTGTAGAGATGTTACATGTAACGTCTCTACAGCCTGGGAATTGATTCCCAGGCGGGTAAGCTGGTAAGTGCAAGATCTAAGTATTGATAGTCACAAACTAAGTTAATAAAAAACTCTTCCTTAAGTAGCTGTAAAAATTCTAATATTTAAGCCACCGTTCAATTTAAACGAGACGTGAAAATTTCAAATTACCCTTAAGGGAAGATGTCAGCCAGCCAGAAAATAGCAATCATATAAGAGCAAGATGGTAAAACTAAAGAATTTTTAGCAAAAATTTATTAATAGGTTTGATTTTATGGTTTCATTTCAATCTAAACTTCAAGCTAAGCGCATTCTGGTTGTTGATGACATAGAAGATAATTTGGTTCTGCTACAGGCGATTTTGACAGACGAAGGTTATGAAGTTGATCTTGCTAAAAATGGCAAATTAGCATTAGCAAAAGTAGAAGCATCACCCCCGGATCTAGTGTTGATGGATGCGATGATGCCAGGAATGGATGGTTATGAAGTAACTCGGCGGATTCGGCAAAATAAAAAACTTGCTTTTATTCCGATTCTGATGATTACGGCTTATGAAGATGCTAATGCAGCCAAAGGATTAGATTTAGGAGCTAATGACTTCATCCGTAAACCGATAGATTATGATGAATTATTGGCGAGAGTCAAGGCATCTTTGCGATTAAAAGATATGATGAATTCCCCTTAATAACTGTCAAGGTTTATCTGAAAAATATTCGCTTTGGAAAGTCCAGATATACGCAGATGACAAAGAGACTGGCGAGCGCTTAATTCTGGATGGGCGTGCAAATAATCGCGTATCCAGGCACAACCGGAGTGTAGGATCTGATTAATATCTAATACCAGACTGCCCATGACATTACGATGCTCGGAGGTGGTGTTGATTAGCGTACCATCGCTGTTCCACCATAGGATATTGCCATACCAGTCGCCTGCCACCAGGGTTTTGCCATCGGGGCTAAACGCTACGCTCAAGAAGCGATTTTCGCCTTGAGCGGAGGAGATCGGATTTTTTAAGGTGCGAATTCTTGTGCCATCAAGGTTCCAGAGGATGACCGCATTATCCTCACTAGCGGTCGCCAGCGATCGCCCATCGGGACTAAACACTACCTTCCAAATGGGTTTCCGATGTCCGGTCAAGGTGCGGATCGGCCTCCCATCCATGCTCCAGAGTTTGATCAGATTGTCGTTGCCTGCCGAGGCAATCCACCGCCCATCGGGACTGATGGCAACAGACATTACCCGATCTCGATGCCCCTTAAGCGTTGCGAGCGGCAAGCCGTCTCGATTCCACAACCGTACCGTGTTATCGTCCATTGCTGCCACAAGGGTTTGACCATCTCGACTGAATACAACCTCACGAGCCTTTTCTGGGATGGTGTTTAATACAGTCCCATCGGCTCCCCACAGAATAATGACGGGTTTTTCATACGCAGCAGCGATCCGTTGCCCATCGGGACCGATCGCAATACCACGCACTCTCCCTTTTTCGGCATTAAACCGATTGCGCTCAACGACTTGAAACGCAGCACGGCGCAACTCTCGATTCACCTGAGTCGCTAACTCAGTGGGGGCTTGATGCATTTGATACAAACTGGTCTGAGCCTTGATGGCGGTGACTTGGGCATCTAACCGATTCCCGGAGGCAAATAGGGCTTCTGACTTGTTGGCGATCGCTTCGATTTGGCGCAGGGTGGCGTTGCGTCTTTGAGCAAAGGCGTAGAGTCCCAGTCCACTGGCAATGATAAACGCCATGCTGACGGTTGCCAATAGCCACTTTTGCAACCGACTGGCGCGTTGTTCTTGCTGAAGCCGTTTCTCGACTTCCGGCAATCGCCGAATTTCTTCCTCGCGTTTCAGATTATCGAGATCGGTACTGGTGCCAAACCATTTGATTACCTGCCCGCTGGCATCGTGGATGGGAATGGCTCGATTGAGAAACCAGCGATAATTACCTTGTGCATCTTGTATTCTTAGTTGCACTTCGTAGGGTTCCCCGGTTTCCAGAGCATGTTCCCATGCGGCAAGGCTACTGGGGAGATCTTCGGGGTGGACTACATCCAGGCGTTTCCAGTCGCTTACTTCGGAGAGCGATCGCCCCGCGAAGGTACTCCCCTGCTGATTCGTGTAGGATAGCGTGCCATCTGGCTCCACAATCCACACGATCTGCGGTACTGCTTCTGCCAATTGCCGGAAAAACCGTTCGCTTTCCTGTTGTGCCTCTAGTTGCTGCTGGATGCTTTGCGGTTCGGCATCCTGACTGGCGGCAAGAAACTGGTAATCCAAATCGCTGAGGCTTTTGTCTCGCGCCCACTGTTGCGCGTCGAGGAGGGATTGCCCCCGCAGCAGGTAGGAGGCATCTTGACGCTGGGAGGCAACCCAACCGTCGATCGCAGGGGCATAGGGACGCAGACGGCTCAATTGCCGGTTTACCCACTCCTGGTGGAAAACCTGTTGGTAAATCGGATTTTTGATTGCTAGGCGATCGCCCTGGCGTACCACTAATCCTACTAGCAAGAGTTCAATTTGTTCCCGACTGTCGTCTAGGGGTACCGCTTCTCCCTGCAACAGTTGTTGATAAATGCCTAGCAGTCGTCCGGTGCGGTTTTCATTCCAGAACAGGCGATCGCGAATCGTTCGCAAATGCACGGGTTCATCGTTAGCTTCCCAGTTGTCCAGCACATACGCTCTCACCAAATCGTCTACCCAAAGCGCTTCCATGCCAGGGGGAATCTTGCGCCGTGACGTTTCGGCTTGTGCGATCGCATCAATCGCCAGCTGACACAGCTTTTGGGTGAGAAAGGGTTGCCCGCCTGTCCAGTGCAGAATTGCCTCTAGGGTGGCGATCGGCTGTTCCATCACACCCTTGAATCCCGTTGCTAGGGGAGTTGCTTGTGCGATCACCAACCCGTCTAAATGGATGGCATGACCGATGTTGAAGGGGGTACGCTGCTTATCGGCAATTAGATCCGAGGGCGTAGTGACGCCAAATAAGGCAATGTTGAAGCGTTGATAGCGGAGAGCGTGCGATCGCTGATTGTAGCAAGACCGAATCCAGGCAAAAAAATCATCGACGGGGAATTCTAGACTTAATAAACTATCAATTTCATCAATGAAGATATAAATGGGTGCGACAGGAAATTGCACAAACAAAATCTCTTCGACAAATTCGCTCAAGCACTGAATTAGTGGCAAATCTGCACGAGTGGCGAACCATTCCCGATATTTGATCTTGGTGAGTAGTTGAAAACTCTGAAGCAGGCTGACCATCATGCCGCGATACCATTGCTGGGGCGTGATGCGATCGCTGCCCAAGCGAGTCATGTCAAGATACGCGCACTGCGCCCCATCCTGCTGAAGCTGTTGCTTCACCCGCACCAGCAACGACGATTTCCCCATCTGCCGCGCATTGAACACATAGCAGAAATCCCCTGACTGGAGTGCCTGATAAAGCTCCCGATCTGCCTGTCGTACCACATAGTTGGGCGCATCCGCCTGAAGGCATCCACCGACTTTGTATCCAAAGGCATTTGTCACGATATTGACACTATCTCCGATAAATTACGGGGGATTCTTGGCTCATCAAGTCAATTTTATTCGCTCGATTATAATGAATTATTGGCGAGACTTAAGGCATCTTTGCGATTAAAAGATATGATGAATTCCCCTCAATAGTTGGACTTTAGACTAACGGGCGAGGAATCATATGATGTCAGGCTTTTCCACCCATAATTAAAACTCTCCGCTTCCCCGCTTCCCCGCGGAGCGAGCGTCAGTCCTAACTATGGGTATTCCATTTGGCTAGTGACTTCCAAGCGACAGGCACTAGCGACGCCGCCCAAAGACGACAGAGGGAATACCTATCCCCAAGGGAATGCCTAAGGTCATCAGCACAGCCGTGCCAGTCATCACTATGGTATTAGCAATCAGGGGCAATCCAGCATTGCTTCCTAAAGTCATGATTTGAATCAAGCCACTGCCAGCGCGAAAGGCAAAGATGCCAGGAATCATTCCTACTACCGCCCCAAAGGAAATAGCCGCAATTGAGCTTTTAAACCACCGAGCGAAATACATTGCCATCAAGCCGACAACGGTAGAGGCAATTAAATTACCCCAAATCATTCCGGGTCCGAACTGAATGCACAACAGTCGTACCCCATGTCCAACCATCCCGCAAACGATGCAAGCCCACAAAATCTTTTTGGGAACGTTAAAGGCAACAGCAAAGCCTGCTGCTACCAATCCCGCGAAGATGATATCTTCACCCAAGGATAGTGGTGTACTTTTGCTACTGACGGCGATTAATGTTCCCGTCAAGTTGGCTGAGAGTAGCAAGCCAAATAAAATTGCCCCCAGTGTCATCAAGCTAAAACCTAAGCGGGCAATGCCAACGGACATATGATTCTCAACCATATCCAATACGGCGTTAATCAGATGCACCCCTGGAACCAACATCATGGAGGGTACCAATAGGCAGACAAAAGGCGTCGAAGTCAAACCGAGTCGAATCGCCACACCTGCCAAAATGCCCCCAACAAACGCGGCGGCGAAGACAATTGAGAAAAAATTGAATTGCCGCTTGCCTAACTCCTGCCGGAGAATGACTCCGATGGCGGAGGCAAATCCCGCAATCAAAAAGGACGACCAGTCACCGGCAAAAATTTTGGCTAATCCCCCTGCTGCCAGTCCTAGCATGAGTACAACTAGCCAGCGATTGTAAAGTGGTGGTGTCTGTCTGATTTTCTCCAGCTGAGCGATCGCGTCTTGTTGTTCTTTTCCTGTTTTCTCCACTTCCTCGATCAGGTGAAGCACTTGGTTTGTCAAAGCCATATCGATTTTCATCAGAGGAACAGGAGTGCTGACCCGCGCTGAGAAGTGGTAGCCCGTTTTTGTGGTCAACATCAGGGCTTTGTACTCCACAAAAACCCGCACTTCAATGCCAAGTGCTTTAGCCAGTCGATCGACTGCTTGGTGGACTCCCTCAGTCCTCACACTATTCTCTAGCAGCAGTCTACCGGCTAAGGACAGAAGGTAAGCTTCTTGCTCTGAGTATTCCATCTGGAAATGCTTCAATTCCTCTGCCACTATAGCGAAGCTTAGTGGCAGAGGAATTGAAGCCAACTAAAGAAAGCTCGCGCCACGATATTACTCAGGGGTGTCTTGATGCGTGGACATAAGCCTTAAGTTGTTCTAAAGTCACACCCCCACAGCTAGAGACAAAATAAGCACCCGTCCAAAAGACAGGTTTGTAGTAAAACTTATTCACAAGGCTGGCAAACTCTTTCCTAATTAGTCTACTGCTAACAGTTTTCAGATTATTCACAAATTTACTGATTTGAACCTTGGGATTGTAGTCAATCAGTAAATGCACGTGGTCTTCCTCTCCGTTGAATTCGACCAGGCTAGACTCCCATTTCATGCATGTGTCTCGGAAGATCTGTTCTAATCGACCGAGAATTTCTTTGTTGATCGCTTTCTTGCGGTACTTGGTTACCAAGACCAAGTGAAGCTCAGAGCTTGTAGCAGGCTCCCGACCTAACGTGATAGGATGCACTGCGATACTAAAGTAGAATACTAGCTATGAAGCTAACATACATCTACAAAATTAAACCATCTCCTGAACAAGTCACCGTGATGGAGACTTGGATCTTGATGTTGCGGCGACATTATAATTATGCGCTTGGTCAAAGATTTGACTGGCTGCGATTAACTCGTTGTCAAATCGATAGATGTAGTTTGGTTTCCGAGCCAACCCTTGGATATTCCAGACAAGTTTCCTGGCTATAACCTTCAAGCGGTCGAACTCAAGCAAACCAAAGAATTGTTTCCCGCCTATAAAGAGATTCATGCAGAAGTTCAGCAACAGAATCTCAGGCGTAAAGACAAGTCTTGGGATAGATGGATAAAACCTGATAAGTCGGGTAAAAGAGCTGGCAGGCCGAGGTTTAAAAAGAAAGGAGAGATGCGCTCCTTTACTTTCTCCCGAATTAATTGTCCTCTAGCTGGAGCAAACAAAATTGAGGCCGGGGTTTTAACCTTATCCAAGATAGGCTCAATGCCTGTCATCATGCATCGCGACTTCCTGATGGGTTTGAGCTAAAGACGGCAACCATCGTCAAAAAAGCCGATGGTTGGTATGTCGCTATCTCTATGGAAGATAACTCAATCCCAACACCAAAACCGATAGATGAGGTTAAAACTGCTATTGGTATTGACCTGGGGTTGAAATCGTTTCTTGTGACATCTACAGGGGAATCAGTAGATGGAAAGCCGCATTACAGGAGAACCCAGAAGCATCTTGCTCGTCAACAAAAGCGCTTGTCTCTAAAACAGACAGGCTCTATTAATTGTCAAAAACAAAAAGAAAAAATCTCCCGCATTCACCAGCGAATAGCCAGTCAGCGGGAGATTTTTCATTATAATGTTGCTCACCAACTGGTTTTTGCAGTATGACTTGATTGCAGCAGAAGATTTAAACATTAAAGGGTTGGCTCGTACCAAGCTGGCTAAATCAATTTACGATGTGGCATGGGGAAAATTCCTAACGATACTTGAAGAAGCAGTGGCCTTAAGAGGCGGCGTACATTTCGTTAAGGTTAGCCCTCACGGCACAACAATAGATTGCTCTGTGGTACAAAGGTTCCTAAAACTCTCTCGGTCAGGCTTCATGAATGTCCTAAATGCGGATTATAAATTGACCGAGATGAAAATGCAGCAATTAATATCCTTTATAAGGGATTAACTGCCGTGGGACTCACGGTGGCTGCCTACAGACAGTTAAGTGGTTACACTCCGGATGAAGTAGGAAGCGAGAGTAGTGATACTGGGAAGCTGCCACTATAGCGCCAGCTTAGTGGCAGTGGATGTCACTGTTTGAGCAGGTAACTGGGATATTTTACTCTGATAAAAGTCTGGAGTTTAGGCTACATTGTCGTGCGTAAGTTCCGATGGGATAATGACAAAGTTAAGCAACCGATTCAAGAGTTTTGATTTCTAGCGGCAAGATAACAGTGAAAGTGGTTCCAACTCCCACCTGGGATACCAGTTCGATTTTGCCTTGCATTAGATTTACTAACTGCGAAACAATTGCTAACCCTAAACCAGTGCTATTGGGGGCGTAATTTTCGCTATTCCCAGCGCGAAAGAAGGGTTCAAAAATATGCGGCTGTTCTTCTGGATTGATCCCGACTCCAGTGTCGCTAACCGCAATAGACCAGAGGCTATTGGGTAACATCTGGCAGGTTAATCGGACAGTTCCCGATTCTGTGTAGCGAATCGCATTGCTGAGAAGGTTGGTGATAATTTGTTGCAATCGCAGAGGGTCTGTTACAACTTTTTCGGGACAGCTTAAGGCGCTATCCGAATCGCAATCAACCACCATTTGTAACCCTTTCGCAGTCGCCAAAGGTTGCAACATTTCAAATACTTCTTTAATTAAAGAGCGCACATCCGTTGGGACTGGGTGCAGTTGCATTTTCCCGGCTTCGCAGCGAGACATTTCCAGCGTATCGTTGATCAGGCGGAGTAAATGTCTGCCATTGCGTATTACTCGCTCGATATGTTCTAGATGGGGAACGGTGTCTCGAACTTCACTGTTCTTGCGTGAAGATCGCAAAATTAATTCTGAATAGCCAATGATTGAATTGAGCGGGTTTTTTAGTTCGTGCGCTAGTTGAGAGAGGTTCTCTTGATTATCTTTTACCAAGCGAGTCAATTCTTGATTGGTTAGTTCTGCTTGAGCGTGCAGCTGGTGTAGTTCCTGCAAACGCTGTTCGACATAACTTTTGAAACACTGGGAAAGGGCTTCGTCAATCGTTGCGTCAATCAGATTATAAGTTCGGATTGCATCAGTAACCGTACCCTGCAATAAATCTGCCTCTAAAGTAGAAAAGATCGTCTGACGTAGTAGACGGTACTCCCGCGCAATTTCGATCGGAGTGAAACCTTGTGCAGCGCGTAGAACTCCATGTTCCAAACTATTTTGCACGATAAACTCGATATCGCTGTCCTGGTAGTGGGAAAGCACCGTTGCGATCGCTCTCAGCACATCGGGAAGATGATTCTGTATCGCTGAGTACGGTAAATCGTCGGCACTCGCAATCTGCCGATCGCGGCGAACTGTTTCCACCCAGTTTTTTGCGATCGCATCTATTTTTTCTACAAGCAATTGGCTAAAATCCATCTGGCTCAGGTGCAAAAGTATATCGAAAAACCCTCTGGCATTATTTTATTTTACAACGATAGCGATCGCAGCCGTTGCAGCTAGTACGTCACGGCAACCTCTTGTATTAATGGTCACAAACTTACTTAATCTAAAACTATTCCTTTAGTCTAGGTAAGACAAGCTTTAAGGATGAAGCTGCGAGGGCTAATGCTGTCGAGAATTTATGAGGAGCTAGTAACGTAAGTTGCTGGTTACATCGAGCGGTACTGGTAATGGCTAATGGCTAATGGCTAATGGCTAATAATTACCAATTACCAATTACCAATTACCAATTACCAATTACCACTCGATGTAACTAGCAACTTCTTAGTAACTGAAATCTAACTCTATAGACCGATGAAATTCGATTATGACCTATTTGTAATCGGTGCGGGGCCGGGTGGTCTTGCTGCTGCGGAACGGGCGGCGGGGTATGGTGCGCGCGTTGCGATCGCAGAACAAGATTTAGTCGGGGGTACTTGCGTAATCCGAGGTTGCATTCCCGAAAAACTCATGTCATACGCCGCTAGCTTCTCGGAATTGTATCAACAGGGAGTTGGTTATGGCTGGAAACAACCCCAAACTACGTTTGATTGGCATCAATTCATGACCGCTAAGAACGAGGAAATCCACCGCCTCAGCGACGTACATAAGCGCTCGCTAGAAAAAGCAGGAGTTGAGTTAATTAAAGGGCGCGCTACCTTTATTAATCCTCATACTTTAGATATTAGACCTCTCCAAAAAAGAAACTCTTTGACAGGCGAGACGCCTATCCCACAAGAGTTTTTGGAGAAGTCTATAGAAGGACGCCAAATTACGACTGAAAAAATCTTAATTGCGGTGGGAGGAGAAGCCGTAAAGCCACAGATACCTGGCATTGAACATGCTATCACCTCGCGGGAACTATTCGATCTCAAGCAGCAACCAAAACATGTCGCAGTCATTGGCGGCAATTATATTGCGGTGAAATTGGCTGGTATTATGAGAATGCTTGGATCGTTTGTGACTCTGATAGTTCATGAAGACGGCATTTTATCTGATTTTGATGCAGACATTTCCCGGGCTGTTACTCAAGGCATGAAGAGGCGGGATATTCAAATTATCAACAACACATCGCTCAAAAAAATTGAACAAATCGACGGAGAATATCTGCATTTGACACTATCGGTAACTTCTCCCGATGCATTGATTGTCGATACCGTTGTTTGCGTCAATGGTCGGGCGCCTAATTTAAGCGGACTGAATCTAGAAGCAGCCGGAGTTAAGGTTAGTAAAAGTACTAATTGCTACGTCCAAGTTGATGCGAGCGCAGTAGACGATGAAAACCGAACTACGGCAGCGAATATCTTTGCAGTTGGAGATTGTACCAACCAAGTTACTTATACTCCTGTTGCGATCGCCAACGCGCGAGCTTTTGCCGATACCCACTTCGGTAATCAGCCCCAAACTATCAGTTATGAATGCGTTCCTAGCGTTGTTAGTTTCTTCCCCGAAGCGGCTACCGTTGGCTTAAGCGAAGAAAAAGCGCGGGAAAAAATTGGTGATTCCCTGCGCTGCAATCGCTCTGAATTTCGTCCTCTTTTCCACAGTCTGGCTAAACGGGAAGAGAAAGTTTTAATTAAGTTAGTTGTTGATAGTACGAGCGATCGAGTGTTAGGCATTCATATGGTAGGACTAGGAGCAATTGAGATTATTCAATGTCTCGCACTAGCTCTTCGCATGGGTGCAACAAAGAAAGACTTCGATGCAACTATCGGCATTCACCCTTCGGTTGCCGAAGAATTTTTCGCTCTGGTTTAATCCCCCATTCGTTCCCATAGACAAAGGCAGTTTTCTATGAACTTAACATCCGACTTTCCATACTTTGAAGGTAATTCTTTGTCCGATTTGTTTGCTACTGACATTAAGAATGCAAGTTATGCATTCATTTTAAATTATCCGGCAACTGCGAGTTGGGCAGCTTACCCCAACAGGAAAAAATACTTTATTCAAGACGGTAGTAGTGAAGCCACCAAAACATCCTTTGACAAGATTTGCCAAAAGGAACCTTGGAAAAATCTCGCTGTGTTAGGCGATGCGCTTCCAGGAGTTGTCATTATTCCACCCCAAAACTTGCTGGTTCAATACTGGCGGGAGCATTTTGGCTTTAGTTACACCAATGCGGAAATGATAGATTGCTCGACTTATTTGGACGAACTCAGCCACAGTTTAAGCTTTGAAAAAATCATCACTTTATTTCCCTTCGATCATCTCAAACCTGAAAAACACGCTGTCAATCCAGATACTCACTACCACTTACTCAGCAAAGTAACCTTAGCCGATTTGGGAGTGCAATGTCCCAAATACTCAAGCTACAATCTGCACGAAATCAGTCTCAAAGATATCCAGTTACCAGAACAATTCCCCTACTTGATCAAAACCTCCCACGGACTTTCAGGGGAAGGCACTTATATTATCAGAAACGCCAGCGATCTGAACTACTGTCTTGAAGAAGTGAGGAAATATCTCGATATTGAATTGCTGGATACGATTATTGTCTCGGAATTTGTCAAAAATGCGGTGGAAAACTACTGCGTACAGTTCTACGTTAACAAGGCGGGAGAGATTACCCTCATCGGTACCACAACGCAACTCGTCACAGAGTCAGGCAATTATTTAGGGGGATTGATTCACTATCGCGAAACCGATATGAGCAAATTTTTTGAGATGATTGCTGCTGTTGGTCAATATGCACACCAACAAGGTTATTTTGGCGTTATTGGCTTCGACGTGTTGCAAGATAAAGACGGACAATTTTATGCAATCGATGCCAATTTTCGAGTCAATGGCTCAACTCCGCTTTGCTTGCAGCGCCATACCCTACTAAAACTGGGAAAGGAAGTTGCTAAATATTCCACTGACTACCGCATGGATGGGACATTGGATTCGATTCTCGTGGCGTTGAAACCCGAACTCGAACGCAAGGATTTTATTATCTTGTCGGCTTTGGAGAAGGTTAAATACGGAAAAATATATACTGAAATTTATGCGATCGCTACTGGAGAAACAATCGAGGAAATGCAGCAGATTGAGCATAAACTACAGAACAAGGGATTGCAATTGCTCGCTTAAACAGCAGTATGCTTAGCTAATTTTGCTCTTTTTTGTATTCATAAATAAAGTATAATTTTACATTATATCTATCCCTCAGATAGAAGCAAAAATCGAGCAGCATTTATTATTACTTGTATTATACCAAATCCTCTCTCCCCTAACCCTCCGTATCTTCTTCCTCTTCTTTCTTGGCGTCCTTGGCGTCTTGGCGGTTCATTTAAAAGGGGAACATAGAAGCAGCGAGAGTTCTTTCTAACTATCGAAATCAAACTACTTAAAACTAGATTAAGCAGCGATACATGACACTAGCCATCATCGTTCATGGTGGAGCAAAAACCATCGAACACGACAAGGCTAAAGCCAACATTGATGGTTGCACAGCAGCATTAGAGGCGGGTTGGGCCATACTCCAGCGTGGTGGTAGTGCCAAAGACGCCGTCGAGGCAGCTATCCGCGTACTTGAAGATGACCCGACGTTTAACGCCAGCATGGGCGCGACTCTCGACACCGACGGACAGTTGAGCCACTCCCCGGTCTCTTGACACGGGGATTCAGGCTGGAATAATGGTACATCTTTTCGTCCGGTCTTGTTTGCACAAAACGACTATCTGGACATACTTTTCCAGCTTAAAGGAGATCCTCTCGGATGGGGAACCAG
>NZ_JBHFNP010000321.1:0-30503 GCF_041929235.1 Microseira sp. BLCC-F43 | reverse complement strand
GGGGGCTTCTCCATCCCCCCAACCCCCCTTGTCAAGGGGGGCTTCTCCATCCCCCCAACCCCCCTTGTCAAGGGGGGCTTCTCCATCCCCCCAACCCCCCTTGTCAAGGGGGACAACGGCATCACTCTTAGCCCCCCTTGGGAAGGGGGGTTGGGGGGATCGTATTATTAGGTTACGCGGTTGAATATCGCGGTGGATGACGGGTGGTGTTAATTGATGTAAGTAAATCAGTATTTCTAGTAATTGTGCGGCGAGGCGGCGGACTTCGAGTTCGTCGGGGCGCCAATTGTTTTCGACTAGAGAGGAGAGCGATCGCCCGCTCGCCAATTCCTGCACCAGGTAAAATTGACGATCAAAAGGTGCGTCCACCTGAAAATAATCCAAATATCGCGGAATGCCGGGATGATTTAATTGAGATAAAACCTTAGCTTCCCGTTCAAACAATTCCAACACTTTCCAGTCAGTCATGCGGCGCAGCGACAATGCTTTAATTGCTACCAGCTGACTGTTGTGTAAATCTTGAGCTTCGTAAGTTATCCCAATACCACCTTGCCCCAAAGTATCGATAATTTGATACCGTTCGGCAATGATATCTCCTGGTTGGTGCAGTAATTCCATAAAATACAAAGATTTTAGATTTTAGATTGAGCGTCAACGGCAGGAGGTAATTCAGGTTTTTGAGCCGATAAATCAGATTTTTGGCGTCTGAATTGGCGATAGCCATACACTGCTGCACCTCCCAACAGCAGATAAGGACTAAAGGTAAATAGCCAAATGCTCAAACTCAGCAAACCGAGAGTGAATTCACTCATCGCATGGGTAGATTTACCCCAGGTTTCCTGAACTCGCAAACCTAAAGGCTGCTGAGATGGCGGCGTAGCAGCAACAGCTTCTTCTAAACTTATCGTAATCGTTGAATAGGCAACTTGCGTGCGTAAGCTTTTTAACTGAGCATCAATTCGTTCAATTAACTCGCGAATCTCTCGCAAATTTTGAGCAGCGTATAGCACATCTCGAACCGAACCAGAGCGCTCCATAATTTTTAATACCATTTCTTCCGATTTGCGGAGATTACGCAGCCGTACTGTATAATCTACAATTTGGTTGCTAAAATCTTCGACGGTAATCAAACGATTTTGTACAGTTCCCAGCTTGGCTAAAGCGTCGAGGGTAGCATCTAGCTTTTCTTGAGGGACTCGAACTTGCATCGCTCCAGTTGGACGGGTGCTAGGATCTTGCGGCTGGCTATCTTGGGAGCTTAATATATAGCCTTGCTGTTTTTTGACAATTGCTGAGATCGATTGAAAGCTTTTGTCAATTGATTCAACGACGATGGATAAAGCTGCCTTTTTGATGAGTTGGGGTTGTGCTTGGGGTACTTCAGTTGCGATCGCTGAATCTGGTGATATGGAACGAGGTACTGATACAGCGGGAGTTGACTCTGTACCTGGTATCCTTCTTACAGCCGGAACTGCTACCATAGGTCTTGGGTTCATTTCTGCCCGCTCCATTTCCATTTCTAGCTGTGCCTTATTTGCCTGGTTAAGGAAACTCGGCAAAGCAATAGCAGAGGCAATTCCAAGTAAAAGCAGCGCGACAACTACCTTAACCCAGGTTTTACCTTCCTTGCCATTTTTGTGGACGATTAGTTGCAGATATTTCGCTTTAAGTTCAGCTTTCATTGCCAGTTTCTCCTGATTTAAAACGGATGCAGTCCGAGGTTCTACCTTGCTACTAAATCCTCTTAAACCTGCACTCGATCTAACATATGTCTGGCTCAATTACACTTATGCAGTGTTAACTACCACTCGTTTCTAGGCTCCTGCCTAGAAACGCTTCCCGCGAGGCAGAGCCTCGCTTAAACTGGATCAAATGCCGCTCAAAGTGTTGCTGGTGCGTTACGCAACGCTTTCGCACCCTACATTTAGCGTCAGTTGCTGGTGCGTTACGCAACGCTTTCGCACCCTACATTTAGCGTCAGTCATGTAAAGGTTGAAACCTCAACGAGGCAGAGCCTCGATTTAGGGTTCCCAGCCAGAGTCTGGGAACCAGATATGGTAGATATTGTAGGTTGGGTTGAGGTAACGAAACCCAACCCATACATGTTTTAACTAGAATGGGGTAACTCTGGTTTTTGCTCGGATCTATGAGATTTTTGTTGTTGCAATTTACGATAGCCGTACACAGCCGCAGCAATTAGCAGAAAATAAGGACTGTAGGCAAACAACCAAATACTTAAACCGAGCAAACCCATCGTGAATTGATTGACAGAATGCGTTGCTTTCCCCCAAGTTTCCTGTACTTGTAAACCTACAGGTTCTTGCGGGGGTGGCGCTGCTGAAACAGGCGCTTCTAAGTTAAGGGTAATTGTAGAATAAGCAACTTGATTTTGCAAGTTATTTAACTGAGCGGAAATTCGTTCAATTGATTCGCGAATGTTGCTGAGTTCTTGAGAAACTTTTAGCACCTCGCTGACAGAACCAGAACGTTCCAGTATTTTCAAAACCGCTTCTTCAGATTTCCGCAAGTTCTTTAACCTTGCTTGGAAATCCACTAATTGATCCGATACATCTTCAGCGGTGAGAGAGCGACTTTGGACGGTTCCCAATTTGGCAAGTTCGTCTAAAGTAACTTCTAGTTTTTGTGAGGGAACCCGCAACTGCATTGAAGCAGTTTGACGCTGGCTGTTATCAATTGGTTGATTATCTTGGAAACCCAATACATCGCCTTGCTGTTTTTGGACAATTTTGCCAACCGAATTCATACTTTGAGCGATAGATTTAACGACCAAAGTTAATTCAGCGCGTTTGATTAATTGGGGGCGAGACTTACGGGCTGGGGCAGATGCTACAGTATTTTGTACCGCTGCATCTGATATTTTAGCTACTGCTGCTGTAGGCACAGGTGCGCTGGGGGGTGCAGAACCACTTTGCATTTGATTCATCATGGTCTTTTCTGCTGCACTGCAAGCAGGTAAAGCCATAGCAGACAACATACCAATCAGCAACAAGGTGACGCGGTGAGCAGATTTGGGATGATTAGCTTTAAGTTGGTCTGGCATAGGAGGTTTTTCCATAAGATGAAGCTAAAGTAGCCTATTTCTGGGTTTGGCAGGTTAGCCGTTACAGAAATTGATACCGAGTCGCGCTGAAAGATTCCGGTGATGAGGAGAGGGATAAGATGATTGATCGCGGCTGCTGGAAACTTAGCGCAAATCAAGATAGTCTTGTAATTCAGGACGCGACACGCTGCTATTTGTTACATGAAGACCTCTATCTCCACAATCCTATCTTCTTTGGCTCTATTATCCGTATTGGGATTTGCGACTCCTGCTGGCGCTTTTAATCCTCAGCACCTAAGACAGTTACTTCAAACTAAAGAATGTCGCGGGTGCGATCTCAGCGGTGTTAGCCTCAAACAAATTGACCTCAGCAATGCGGATCTGAGAAATTCTTACTTAGCGGGATCTGACTTGGAAGGGGCGAATTTATCTGGTGCTAAACTCGTTCGTGCTGATTTGAGCAATGTGAATTTGAGCGGTGCTTATCTAGTAGCTGCGGACTTTAAGCAAGCTTTTTTGACTGGCGCTAATTTGAGAAGTGCTGATATGAGACAGACTCGCTTGAGTTTTGCTTCACTCAATTCTGCGGATTTGAGTTTTGCTAATTTAACTGGTGCAGATTTGGCAGGTGCGAGTATGCGAGAAGCGAATGTTACGGGTGTGGACTTATCAAAAGTTGTTCTCAATCAGACAACGCTTCCCGATGGTAGAACTAGCCCTCGCCGGAATTAATCGCAGGTGAGCAGGGGAGAGGGGGAGATGGGGTGATGGGGTGATGGGGTGATGGGGGGATGGGGAGATGGGGAGAGTATTTCTGCTTCACCGCGTCACCGCTCTCCCTTGTCCCCCCGTCCCCCTGCCCCCCTGCCCACCTGCACCTCTGCTAGATCTGATTTGCTCGCAATTGTCCGCAAGCAGCATCGGCTTCTAATCCCCGCGAGTAGCGCACGCTGACGGCAATTCCGCGTTTTTTCAAGGCAGAAACGAAGGCTTGAATGCTTTTGGTAGTCGGTCGCTGGTAATCTACTTCTTTGATGGGATTGTAGGGAATTAAATTGACGTGGCTTTGGAAACCTCGCAGATGTTGTGCTAATTCTTCTGCATGTTCTGGTAAGTCGTTTAACCCAGCTAGCAAAATGTATTCAAATGTGATTCGCCGCTTCGTTAGCTTGACATATTCCCGACATTCTGCTAGTAAATTTTCTAGCGTATAACCTTCGGCACTGGGAATCAGTTTTTTTCGCAGTTTTTGGTTAGAAGCGTGCAAGCTGACGGCGAGGGTTACTTGTAATTGATGTTCTGCCAAACGCCGAATTCGATTGGGAATTCCTACAGTTGAAAGGGTAATTGACCGCTGTCCGATACCGACATCTTGGTTGAGGGATTTAATGGCTGCTATTACGTTATCTGCATTCAATAACGGTTCGCCCATTCCCATGAAGACTATGTGGCTGACGCGCCGTTTAAAGTCTTCTTGAACGGTCAAAACTTGGTCGATGATTTCGTGTTTTTCCAGATTGCGAATGAAGCCGCCTTTTCCGGTGGCGCAGAAGTCGCACGCCATCGGACATCCGACTTGGGAGGAGACGCAAACGGTAAGGCGATCTTCTGTGGGAATGCCGACGGTTTCAATTATTTGATTGTCTGCTAATTTAAGCAGATATTTAATTGTGTCATCGGGGGCGACGGAGCGATGGTGGATGGTGGAACGTCCGATGGGTATATCTGCTAGTTCCTCGCGCCATTGTTTGGGAAATACGGTGATTTCCGAGAGATGGCGCGCTCCTTTCTGATATATCCATTGATACAGCTGACGCCCCCGGTATGCTGGTTGTCCAGAAGCTTCTACCCAAGCGGTTAATTCTGCCAAACTTGCCCCTAATAGGGGAGCCTTCGCAGTGCTTTGAGTGGATAAATTTTGGCTGTTTTCGCCCCAAGCCTTGGGCATTTGAACTCGAACCATATTAAACTGACAAAAATCAATGTTGCTTAGTTACTAATTGCGAGCTTGTTTACTTCTATTTTGCTGGCATTAACGATGGGCAGCTTGACAATAAAAGTTGCTCCTTGTCCTTCACCAGCGCTGTGAACGGAAACAGTACCGCCGTGGAGTTCTACCAGGTGTCGTACAATTGCTAAACCCAATCCCAGTCCGCCGTGAGTGCGGGTGTAGCTGCTATCTGCTTGACGGAAGCGGTCGAAGACGTAGGGCAAGAAGTCGGGGTTGATGCCAATACCATTATCGCTGACTTGGATTTGGGCATATAAAATTGCAGATTTAGGATTTGTGATTTCAGATTTATTTGATTTGGGATTTGTGATTTCAGATTGCTGATTTGAGTTGGGACTTTCATCTGAAATCTGCAATCTGAAATCTGAAATCTGCAATTCTCTTTCAAGAAGCAATTTTTCTAGTTTTACTTCCACCCGTCCTCCTTCGGGGGTAAATTTGATGGCGTTGGAGAGTAAATTCCAGATGATTTGCTGTATGCGATCGCTATCCCCGGCGATCGCTCCCACACTCGATTCGAGGCAAGATTCCAATTCTATCGCTTTTGCTGCTGCTGCGGGTCGCACCGCGTCGATGGCGCTGTCGATAACGCTTTTCAAGTTTACCGAGGCAATTTTTAGTTGCAAGTTGCCTCTGATGATGCGGGACACATCGAGCAAGTCTTCGATCATCTGAGTTTGCGTCCTGGCGTTGCGTTCGATGGTTTCTAGTGCTTTTGCTGTTGTCCCCTCGTTCAGTTGGCGAGTCCGCAGCAGTTGCGCCCATCCCAGGATGGCATTGATTGGCGTCCGCAACTCGTGGGAGAGAACCGCGAGGAATTCATCTTTCATCCTGTTGGCTTCTTGGGCTTCTCGTGCTATAATATTGAGTTGGCGTTTGTGAAGGGCAAGTTCGGCAGCCAACGCGGCTAAGTCTTGAGATTGGCTGTCTAATTCCTGCTGAAGCAAGTCGCGGGTACGTTTCATGGCGATCAGGTTGCCGAGGCGCGAGCGCAACTCTTCCAGGGAAAATGGCTTCATCAAGTAATCTTGCGCCCCTGCTTGCAACAATTTCACGCGCTTTTCATCGTCTGCTTTCGCCGTCAGCACCACGAACGGGATGGCATCGAGTTGTTTTCGGTTCCTGATTTCGCCTAATAGTTGCTCGCCACTCATCAGCGGCATCATCATATCGCTGAGAATTAAATCGGGTAACAATTGCGTCGCCAACTCCAAACCTTCTTGACCGTTGAACGCAGTAGCAACGCGATATTCATTGCTTAGTGCCTCGACGATAAACAGATTCATTTGCGGGTTATCCTCGACCACCAGCACGAGGGGACGTTGGTCATTTCTCAGTCCGCTGTCAGTTGTTTCCCTAACTGGTGACGACTGACCCTGACGCAGTTGCGCCAACATTGGGGAGACAATTTCCTCAACATTGCCCATAGACTCAACCTTCAGGGTAGACACCGCCACATCTTTTGGCGCGACGATAGGCAATTCAACCCTAAAGCTTGCTCCACCTTCTGGTGCGTCTCCAACGGCGATGGTACCGCCGTGCAACTCCACGAAGTCTTTGACAATCGCTAGTCCTAACCCAGTTCCACCAAAGCGACGAGTGGAAGATTCTTCTCCTTGACGGAAACGTTCAAAAATCACTTCCCTTAGTTCCAAGGGTACGCCTGCACCGCTGTCTTCTACGGTAATCAGTGCCGAATCAGGGGAAGAGGACGCTCTGACGCGGGGATGCGGGGACGCGGGGAGGGTGGTGGAAGAACTTTCCGCCTCCAGGGAAGCTGCTGGTTCGACTTGCGACACCACGCAGCGAACCCGACCACCAGGGGGGGTGAACTTAAAGGCGTTGGAAAGCAAGTTTAACAGTACGCGCTGTATCTTTTCCGAGTCAACCTGAGCGGGGAAAGACTGGGGCGTTTGCACAAAAAAGGCGATGTTTTGCTCTTGTGCTAGTGCGTTAAAGTTGGCAGCAGTCAGGCGTACCAGTTGAGCTAAATCTACCTCGGCGTAACGCATACTCATTTTATTCGCCTCCAGCTTGGAAATGTCGAGCAGGTCGTTGACTTGTTTGAGCAGGATACGAGCATTGCTTTCTACCACTTCCAAGTCTTGGCGCTGTTCGGGGGTGAGTGCATCCCCTGCGAGTAATTTTTGTGTTGGTCCCAAAATTAATGCTAAAGGCGTCCGCAATTCGTGGCTGACATTAGCAAAAAATTGTGTTTTAAGTTCGTCAATTTCTTTCAGCTTTTCGTATAGCGTTTCTAGTTCGGTGTTGGTGTCCTCCAGTTTTAATTTTCTCTCTTCAGATACCTTTGCGGTTAACAGCAACTCTAGCACTTGAGGAACGAGCGGCGGTAGTATTAGCGCTGTGGTGAGCGAAGCTACGGCGGTAATTAATTTAATTTCTCCGGATAACCAATAGGTGGGCGTCCACAAGGTCCACACTTCCATAAAGTGGGTAGCGCCGCAGGCGACGATGAAGGTTCCAAAAGCTAGGAATACCCAATCAAAAGGGATATCGCGGCGCGCTTTATAGACTAAATACGCTAGCGTGGCTGAAATTGCGACATAAGATAGTCCGATCAGCATATCGGAAACCACATGCAGCCATACTAACCCTGGCTTCCACAAGTAACAATGCCCGTGGGGAATAAAACCGTTTGCTGCTAATAGATTTTGCCACAATCCAGGCCAAATCAGCACTAGCGCTAGCGTAATGGCTAGAATGCCAATGCCGTATCTCAAGTCTGCACGATATTTTTGCATTTTATAATTGACTGCCATTCAGGTGATGGTCGCTTTTTATATCAAGTTTATCTATCAGCGTTGCAAAAAAACTACTTGGGCAGCCTATTTATAGCACAGAAAATATTATTTTATACTGTGAATTTAAATCTCATAGCTAGAGGATTTCTGGCAGCAATTTCCATCTATTTACAACTTAAATTAATATGCGTCATCGGTCTTAGGGTATAAGTAGTAGCACGGCATCCGAAGCACTTTGTCTTTGGGACAATACTTACCCACGCCTTGCCCCTACAATCCCACGGCATCCGAAGCACTTTGTCTTTGAGACAATACTTACCTTAGCCGTGCTACTACAATGGCACGGCATCCCAACAACTTTGTCCCAAAGACAAAACTGACCTATGCCGTGCTACTACAATGACCAAGAAGACGCTCTGACAAAGGAGTTGGGAAGACGCTAAGAGTGTACCCTTCTCAAGTGAGAAGCACCTGGTTACAAGCCCCCAAATTTATCCGTGGAGAAAAAAGAAATTCTTCCTTGCTTGAATCCCCCGGATTTATCCATGGGGTTTCCCCGCGTCTCCGTCTCCCCGTGTCCCCTTGTCCTCTTCAATCTGTTGCACCCATGTCAAATGGTGACAGCTGTATCTGCATAATTACTTGTCACCGTACCGGAGTAAATCAAACCTCGCTGGGTATCCAGGGTTAAAATTGCTCCATCGCGAATGCACTGAGTTGCATTTTTTACTCCTACTATCGCTGGCACTCCCAAACGCATGGCAATGACGGCGGCATGACTGGTGAGGCTTTCATCTTCAGTAATCACTCCTGCTGCTTTGCGAATCACATCGATAAATTCAGCACTGGTGCGAGATGCTACCAGTATTTCTCCCGGATTAAAGTTACTCACATCCATGGCGCTGTGGGCTACTCGCGCCCGTCCGCTGACGGCGCCTTGACCTAAACCAGTGCCTTTGCCTAATACTGCGGTTACCACCTCAACTTTAATCAAGTCGGTTGAACCTGGAACCCCTTGTAGGGTACCCGCGCTCATGACTACCAAATCTCCTTCTACGACTAGATTTTTTTCCAGGGAGACGTTGATGGCGGCTTGAAAGGTTTGGCTGGTGGAAGGTAAATCTAGGACTAACAAAGGTTTGACGCCCCATACGAGTTGGAGTTGACGCGCTACATCGACGTGGGGCGTAATGGCGAGAACGGGTGTTTTTGGGCGGAATTTAGAGACATTTCGGGCTGTGGCTCCGGTTTTGGTCAGGGTCATAATTGCTGCGGCTTCTAGCTGCTCGGCTATATGACCGACGGCTTGGGAGATGGCGTTGGGAATCGAGCGTTTGCTGGTTTGGATCGAGCGCTCGCTCCTACTAGCCATCATATCTTCCTCGATCCGCGTGGCAATGCGCGCCATCGTGGCAACAGCTTCCACCGGATATTTCCCCACCGCTGTTTCATTCGAGAGCATCACCGCATCGGTGCCGTCTAAAATCGCGTTGGCGACGTCGGAAATTTCGGCGCGGGTGGCGCGAGGGTTGTACGCCATGCTATCGAGCATCTGAGTCGCGGTGATAATCGGAATTCCCAGTTGATTCGCTAAGGCAATTAGCCGCTTTTGCAGGATAGGTACGTCTTCGGCGGGGAGTTCGACCCCCAAGTCGCCCCTAGCAATCATCACGCCGTCGCACAAGGGGATAATCGATTCCATCTGCTCGATGGCTTCGTGCTTTTCAATTTTGGCAATCACCGGCACGTGCTTCCCGGCATGGGAGATTAATTCTTTAATTTCTAAAACATCTTGGGGGTTGCGGACAAACGAAAGCGCCACCCAGTCTACCCCTTGATCCAAACCGAAAGTTAAATCTTTACGGTCTTTATCGGTCAAAGCTTTAATTGACAGGTAAACTCCCGGAAAATTAACGCCTTTGCTGTTAGAGAGTGGCCCGCCGACCACAACGCGACAGTGGAGTTCTTCCGTAGTGCGGTCTACCTTTTCCACCCGCATTTCAACGCGACCGTCGTCTAGGAGGATGATAGCGCCTTCAGGGACTTCTTGCGCCAAGCGATCGTAGGTGACCGAACTAATTTCCTGAGTGCCTTTGACCGGGCGGTTGGTTAAAATAAACGGGTCGCCCTTTTGCAGGACAATCGAGCCGTTTTCAAACTGCCCCAGGCGAATTTTAGGGCCTTGCAAGTCTTGCAAAATCGCCACCGGCTGGTTAAGTTCAAAAGAAGTTTGCCGGATCAGCCGAATGTTGCGCTGGTGTTCTTCGTGAGTACCGTGAGAAAAGTTGAGTCGCAACGTAGTGGCACCGGCTTCGATCATCGCCCGCAGGACTTGCGGGTCGCGGCAGGCAGGACCAATCGTAGCAACTATTTTGGTTCGACGTTGGGAATTTGGCAGTGGCATAGGTTGGTGGGGACTGAGGACTGGGAAATAGAGACTAGGTAGGCAAATTCTTCATCTTAACATTCTTTAATTCTCCCCTAGTAGTTAGCTCCCAGCACCTAGTGGCTAAATAAACAAAACTTTATTATGACTGTGACAGTATCGTATACTACGCGATTGAAGCGATCGGGAGTACAGATACTGATGTCGGAGGCACAGCAGGTGCTGACAGTTCCTAAAGAGTTATTGGGGCCGCCAGCGGAAGATTTTAATTTGACGTTACTGATGTTTTTAACCGCCGTCGCGCTGGTCATTGTTTCGACCTGCGGTTACTGGCTTTGGAACTGGCCCCATTGGTGTTGCTTTTTTACGAATGTACTGGCGTTGCACCTTTCAGGGACGGTGATTCACGATGCCTCCCACAATGCTGCTCACAAAAATCGGGCGATGAATGCGATTTTGGGACATGGCAGCGCGTTAATGTTGGGTTTTGCGTTTCCGGTGTTTACGCGGGTTCACTTGCAGCATCACGCTCACGTTAACGACCCGGACAACGACCCGGATCATTTTGTTTCCACGGGTGGGCCTTTATGGCTGATTGCCGCGCGGTTTTTCTATCACGAGGTATATTTCTTCAAGCGGCGTTTGTGGCGCAAGTACGAGCTATTAGAGTGGTTCCTCAGCCGCATGGTTGTGGTGGCGATTGTCTATTACTCTTGCCAGCAGGGATTTTTGGGCTATATTCTCAATTTTTGGTTTTCACCGGCTTTGGTGGTGGGGCTGGCGTTGGGGTTATTTTTTGATTATTTACCCCATCGTCCGTTTGTGGAGCGCGATCGCTGGAAAAATGCCCGCGTCTACCCCAGTCCCATGCTCAATATCCTGATTTTAGGGCAAAATTACCATTTGATTCACCACTTATGGCCTTCTATTCCCTGGTATCACTACCAGACAGCTTACCGCGCCACCCAACCCCTTCTAGACGCCAAAGGCTGCCATCAATCTCTGGGACTGCTGCAAGGAAAAGACTTTTGGAATTTTGTTTATGACATTTTTCTGGGCATCCGCTTTCATAAAAAAAGCGCAGCCCAGAAGAGTCAAGAAGTCAGCTAATGGGTAATGGCTAATGGCTAATTGCTCATCGCTATCTTGTTAACTACGAGTGAGCGATAAAAGCTTTTTACTATTAGCAATTAGGAATTAGCAATTAGCAATTAGCCATTCCCATGAATTTTCATATAACTCAACAGCCAATTAGCCGCTGTTGCCCGCCGCGTCTGGCGCGGGCCAAATTCACCGATTTTGTAGCCTTGAAATCCCAGTTGTTCTTTCAGAAGCTGTTTGTTTTCTGGGGGAATCGAACGAGTCAGCTTGACTGTGGCGGGACGGCTATCGATAAAATCAGGCGGTTCTGGATACTCCTGTTGCCAATCATCGGCGACGCTGGTAGTATCCCACTTGCCATTGGCGTCATCGTAACGATAACCCAAGCAATGCCAGACGAGTCGGTTAACAGTAGCATCCTCAATCGTGTCGTTGAGAATTGCCCAACATGTGTCAGTATTGAGCGGCGGCAGGTCAGACATAGTAGTGTTCGTAGTAAGGACTTCAGTCCTTAATATACTCAGAGTTTAGTTTGCCATATCCCCCTAACAAAAGTAGCCAGACAAGTAAAGTCAGCCAATGGATTGCAACGGGTAACCAAAAAGAACCGCTTTGCAGATAGGCAAGCGTACAGGCGACACCCAAAAATCCAGCCAATAATAAGAAAATAGGATTAAAAAATAGATGGCGTCCCGGTGGATAGAAGCTCAAGGCATTTAGCGGATGGTAAATAATAAAAATTCCCAAACTAACGCCACCCCAAAACCATCCAACAGCAAGCGTTGCACTTTCACTAGGATGAGGCAGGAACAAGACTCGAAAAAATAACTCTTCACCCAACGCCGTCAGCAGCGAACCTGCTACCACGCTAGCAACTGTTTTCTTCGCTGCTTTTAAAATATCAAGTTGGAGAAAGTTAAAATAAAATCCCACGGGTAACGAAATCAGTGTCAACAGCAGCAACGGCAACCCTCCTGACAAACAAGCTTGGGCGCTGGGTAGGGTTGAAATTGCCGTAAGACAGCGATAAACTAATGTCTGTACCCCAGTCATAGTCAAAAATATTTAAGCAAACTAAACACTCAAATTTTATCAGACTAATTTATGGAAAACCAATTATCTTCAAATCAGAAAGTCCGCGCCCATGTTTTTGTTTCGGGAACCGTTCATGGAGTAGGTTTCCGATTAGCAGCTTGGGATAAAGCCAACCAGTGGGGAATTGGTGGTTGGGTAGAAGAAATTCCCGATGGACGGGTGGAAATCGTTTTTGAAGGCACCAAAGAACTCGTAGAAGCAGTTGTCCGCTGGTGTTACCGGGGTAGTCCCGAAGCTGTAGTAAAAAACGTTACGGTTGAGTACGAGAAACCCGAAGGATTAAAGGATTTTATTATTAGGCGTTCCCCTAAAGTTCGAGTTTCCCCATCGGTCAGCGGTCAGGCTAAAACTATCAATATCCTTATCTTTATTGGCGGATTGATCGGAGAAAATCATCCCCAAACTGAGTCGCTGTCAGATGAAAGCTTATGGTCAAAAGTTAAAAAATATTATAACTTATCCGAACGAATTGAGTCAGTAATTAAAGTAAATTATTCAGAAAAAGAGGGGAAAGTTTATTTAGCGCAAAAGTTTGTTGCTGAACAACTCGAACCCGAACGTTTGGGGCAAAATAACGCTGAGAATAATATTTTATTGAGTGGTAAGGAAAGGGATAGAAGGCAACCTTGGTGGCGGTCATTGGTTCAACCGCTGCGTCAAAGTTTATTATTGCAGGGATTGGGAGATTTAGTGTACTACGCCGGGGAAGAAGGGCAAATTGCGATTAAATTGGCTGTTTATAGTCAAGTGTTAGAATTTATAGAAAAATATCGTCCCCAGGTTGAGAAAGATTTACGAAAAGAAGCACAAAATATTAAAGTTAGACTGCACCTGATTGGATATAGTTTGGGAGGTGCGATCGCCTACGATTTTCTCCAAGGTTTATTCTCAACAAAAACCAGTATCGCCACGGATGTTTTACCAGGAGAAAACCAGGAAATAGTAGAACGCTATCAGTTTTGGCGTCAGGCGGCGCGGTTAGGAAGAATAGAACTTGGTTCCATCGTGAGTATGGCATCTCCCCTGCCAATTTTGATGATGCGATCGCAGCAAGTAATAGATACATTTGCTCTGGGCAAAACCTTGCTTGCTGATGAAATTGGCATTGCCAAAAATGCTAAAGAAATTATCTGGAAAAATTTCTACAATTTTGACGATTTGTCAGCGTTTCCCATTCGTCCTTTATTTGGCGACAATCCGGGAATTCAAGATATTGAGGTAGAGGGAAATTTTGGGTTTAATGAAGAAATCCACAAGCATGTGGCTGAACTTTTGCATCGCCGAGTGGTAAGTTAGTTATTTGTGGGACAGGCAAGATGCCCATCCCACAAGAGATGTCCATCCCACAAGAGATGTCCATCCCACACAAGATGCCCATCCCACAAGAGATTAGAATTATAAAAATATCCGATTCTATGGAAAAGCCATCACCGCAGTCAGGAAAAGTACGCGCCCACGTTTTTGTTTCTGGAATTGTTCAAGGAGTTGGTTATCGCTACTATACTATAAATCAAGCCAGAAAAATGGGTGTTAGTGGTTGGGTTCGCAACCTGTTGGATAGTCGCGTTGAAGCTGTTTTTGAAGGCACTCAAGAACTGGTTGAAGCGATGATTCAGTGGTGTTATCAAGGAAGTCCAGCATCTGTTGTTGAACAAGTTGTATTTGAGTACGAACAACCAGAAGGAATTGAGGGTTTTGATATCAGGAGCTAATATGGCGATTGGCTAATAGCTAATCGTTAATAGCTAATAGTAAAAAGGCCATGAAATTAGCAATTAGCAATTAGCAATTAGCAATTAGCAATTAGCAATTAGCCTGATGATTTACCAGCAAGTTTTGCCACAGCTTGAACTAATTGATTTGGCTCAATGGGTTTGGCGATGTGCTGCTGAAATCCGGCTGATAAAGCTTGTTTGCTGTCTCCCTCTCCAGCATAGGCTGTAAGCGCGATCGCAGGCACTTTTCCGCCTTGGTCTGGGGGTAGGGCGCGGATTTGTCGCATCAGCATGTAGCCATCCATTTCAGGCATTCCAATATCGCTGACAAGCACATCTGGTTTGGCGCGAGGGAACTCGCGCAACGCTTGCAGCGCCGAAGGTAAGGCGATTACTTTTGCTCCATCTTGTTCCAACACGAAGGCGATAAAGTCGCGGGAGTCGGCATCATCATCAACTACGAGTATGTTTAATCCAGCTAGTGGTGAAGATTGAGTCATAAATTCTTCAGATCGAGCGGGGTGAGTTGCATTTTCAGGTTGTTGTTTTATCAAGGGCAATCTCACAGTAAAAGTGGAGCCAGTACCTTCACCTTGGCTCTCTGCAAAAACAGTACCGCCGTGAAGTTCAACCAATTGACGCACAATTGCGAGTCCCAATCCCAAGCCGCCAAATTTGCGCGTTATGGCACTATCTTCTTGGCGGAAATGCTCAAATACATAGGGCAAAAAGTCGGTATTGATGCCTTTTCCGTTGTCGGTGACTTGAATTTGAGCATAGGAAATTTCCGATTTATTTGATTTCAGATTTAAGATTTCAGATTGCAGATTTGAGCTATTATTTTTTTGTTCAATTTGCGTTGATCTTTCAATCTGAAATCTGCAATCGGAAATCTGCAATTTATTCAATTTGACTTCGACTCGACCACCTTGGGGAGTGAATTTAACCGCGTTAGATAAAAGATTCCAAACAATTTGCTGTAACCGCGCCGCATCTCCTGCAACCATGCCGACGTTAGGGTCTAAATCGGTCTGAATTTGAATATCTTTGGCTTGCGAGGCTAATTGCACCGTTTCGAGAGCAGCGGCAATCGCATTCGCCAGATTGACTGGAGCAATCTTGAGGTTGAGTTTACCGCGCAGAATGCGAGATACGTCGAGTAAATCTTCGATCAGTTGCGCTTGTAATTTGGCGTTGCGTTCGATTGTGGTTAAAGCTTCCGCTGTTTTTGTCGCATTCACTTTGCCAGTTTGCAGCAGTTTAGTCCATCCCAAAATCGGATTGAGCGGAGTTCGCAATTCGTGGGACAAAACTGCCAAAAATTCATCTTTGATGCGATTGGCTTGCTCTGCCTTTTCCCGTGCGACTTGCTCTTGTTGCAGAAGACGCTCCCGCTGTTGTTCGAGTTGTTTTTGATCTTCAATATCCGTCGCCGTACCAAACCATTTAACGATTTGATTTTGTTCATCTTTGAGCGCTATTGCTTGATGCAAATGCCAGCGATACATTCCATCCGCGCGTCGAATTCGACCTTCGGCTTGATAAAGAGTGCCATCTTTTTGAGCCGCCGCCCAGTTTTCGCTCAGAATCGGTAGGTCATCCGGATGCACGATCCCTTCCCAGCCTTGGGTTTGGGCTTGTGGGAAGGTTAAACCCGTAAAATCTAACCAGCGTTGATTGAGATCGAGCAACGCTCCCTCTGCGTTAGCTGTCCAGACCAATTGGGGGATAGATTCTGCCAAATACCGATAGCGTTCTTCGCTTTGGCGCAGGGTGATTTCTGCTTGTTTGCGCTTGGTAATGTCGGTCGTGAAGCCAAGAATACCAACGATTTGCCCAGATTCATCGCGGCGCAAACAACCGCGTTCCCAAACATCGATCCAGCGCCCGTCTGCGTGGCGGACTCGGTACTCGCCTTCATAGCGATCGCCTAAACTCTCTAACGACTGCATCCCTGATTCCATGCGAGCGAGGTCATCGGGATGAATCCGCTCGATCCACCATTCCCGCGTCGGCGCTGCGTCTTCTGCACGCACGCCAATCAGTTGATACAGTCCCTCAGAGCGGTAAACTTCGCCCGTTTGCATGTTCCACTCAAACACAATCCCATCAATTGCTAGTGTTGCCAAGCGGAATCGTTCGTTCATCTGCCGCAAGGCAGCTTCTACTTGCTTGCGAGCGTCAATATCCGTGGAAGTGCCGTACCATTGAACCACAATACCTCGTTCATCCCGAATCGGTACGGCACGGACTAAAAACCAACGGTAGGTATCATCCGATGCTCTCCTTATCCGCATTTCTACTTGGTAAGTCGTCTCAGATGCTAAGGCAGCACTCCATTGTGCTTGGGTTGATGGGATTTCATCGGGATGCATGAACTCAGTAGCGTGGGAGCCATCGCGGGTTTGTTCGAGTGTCAGTCCGCTGTAGTCGATCCACTGCTGACTGACATAATTCAATTCACCCAGTGCATCTGTTGTCCAGACCATTTGCGGCATGGCATTGGCAAGCTGACGAAACCGCTCTTCGCTTTGACTGAGGGCAGCTGCGGTTTGTTTGCGAGCGGTAATATCAACCCAAGTGACCAAGACGCAATCGTAAGGTTCGTGAGGCGGTGGGAACGTCAAGGTAACTAAAACATTGAGACGATTACCGTGCAACGTTTGCACCACGGCTTCTGCACAAAAGAAGGTTTCACCAGCAGCAATTGTCAGCAGTTCACCAACAAATACATCCATCGTTTCGGGCAGAAAAATTTGATTGAGAGATGCGAGGACTTGTTCTTTAGTTTGAGCCTCACACATTTGCAAGGTGATATCGTTTACATTCAGCAGTTTCACATTCTCGACTGCCCACTGCACAAACTCTGGATGTTGGGCAAAGTATTGGCGAAAATCCTGTACACCAGAGGCTTTTAACTCGTCGATCGCCACTTTGACAACAGAAAAATCTTCTTCCCAAATCGACACTCCTACAGCTTCAAAAATATAGCGGTATCGGCTTTCCTGTTTCGCCAGCGCTGCTTCGGCTTGTTTGCGATCGCTAATATGGCGAATGACAGCCTGAACGGCAGGTCTTCCTTGATACACGAGAGGAGCGGCAGCAACCTCGACCTCGACTATAGTGCCGTCTAAGCGCAAAAACTTTTCTTCCAGCAGCGGCACAGTTTGGTTTTGTTGCAGTTGTTGCATCCGCATTTTCACGATTTCTCGATAGTCAGGGTGAATAAAATCCATCACCGTTTTACCGATGAGTTGCTCAGATTCAGTTGCGCCCAACAAATCTAGGGCTGCTGGATTGACAAACTCAAATTTGCCGCCGCTTTGAATGAAAATGCCATCTGGAGAAAGTTCCACCAATTGGCGATAGCGTGCTTCACTTGCTCGCAGAGCGGCTTCTGTGCGTTTGCGATCGCTAATATCCATCGAATAGCCGATCATGCCGATGGGGGTTTGATTTTCATCCCGCAACAGCGACAGCGAAAGCAGCGCATCGATTAATTCTCCCGACTGGCATTGCATTTGGACTTCCACCTCATGTCCGCCTTGACGCAGCAGCGGTTCAATGATTTGGTGCTGGAGTACCTCCTGCATCTGGGGAGTTGGATAAAGCAGCGAGATATGTTGTCCCAATGCTTCAGCAGCCGAGTAGCCAAATAACCTTACCGCACCTTGATTCCAACTGATGATGTAGCCATTCAAATCTGTAGAAATGACCGAATCATGGATTTGGTTGATAATTTGGGCTTGTTGCCGTAAAGCTGCTTCTGTGCGCTTGCGATCGCTAATTTCCTGCACCATCGCGTTGACTCCCAGCACGCGATCGCAAGCCCCCTTGAGGGGATAGTAACTGACCAACCAATCGCGTTGGACTCCAGGCAGGGCGAGGTTAGTACCGCTTACTTCCAGATTCAGAATCGGTTCTCCCGACTCAATCACTTGCCGCAACAGTGGCTCCAGATCGTCAGCCTGTTCGGGCAAAATCTCCCGCAGCGTGCGTCCAATATGCTCAGAGACAGGTATGCCGTTGATTTCGGCAAGGTGTTCGTTGAGCCGAACGAATCGGAGATTTGTGTCTATAAAGCAAAGTCCGATCGGGGCGGTGCTGTAGATAGCCTCGATTTCTGCCAATTGTGGGTCGGCTGTTTTTTGGCAAGTTAATTCATCCTCGCTAATTGCCGAAAACGTGGTCATTACAGCATAGGGAGTCGTAGCATCGGCTTGAAACAGAGGATGGGAGGAAAGACACAACCAAATTAACTCCCCATTTGGCTTGTAAAAGCCCAAAACCACATTAAGACAGGGTTTGCCCGAAAGCAAGGCTGCCCGCGCCGGATACTCCTGATCGGGGTGAGTTGTCTGCCAAAGCGAATCAAACGAGGTCGTGCCAATCAGTTGTGCAGCGGTGTATCCTAGCAACTGTTCCGCCGCCGGATTGCAAGCCAAAATCGTACTATCAGCGGACTGAAGCACCATGCCAATGTCGCCGCCAGCATCGATTAAATTGGTCTGGTTACTAACGCGAACGGTTTTCACGATTTCAAATACTGATTCTTTTGTTTATCCTGCCCTAGATTAATCTACACGAACATAAAGAGTGGCGTTCGCAGCTTTGCACCATAGATCAAAAGGCTACTCCCCCAGCCCAAACATCCATCTTTGGAATGAAAAAAAGCGCGATCGCTGGCGTGAAATATATTTTCTTTGGCGCGATCGCTTGCCTGGGATCTGGCATAGACTAGAAACCGGGTTTCTCTGCAAAATCGTGGCAACAGAACTAGAAATCGACGCAGAAACCCGGTTTCTGGGATCAAACAGCGACGCAGAAACCGGGTTTCTCTGCCAAATCGTCCCACAAGAACTAGAGACCGACCCAGAAACAAACAAACCGGGTTTCTCTGCCAAATCGTCCCACAAGAACTAGAGACCGACCCAGAAACCCGGTTTCTCTGCCAAATCGTCCCACAATAACTAGAGACCGACCCAGAAACAAACAAACCGGGTTTCTCTGCCAAATCGTCGGACAAGAACTAGAGACCGACCCAGAAACAAACAAACCGGGTTTCTCTGCCAAATCGTCGCACAAGAACTAGAGACCGACCCAGAAACCCCAAACAACTACAGCGGATTGCAAGTGAGTGAGGTACCACCCGACCGCTGCAATCTGCGTACGTGGCTTTGATCGTAACGAAAGTTTAAGCGTTGGTAACGACAGCTGCAACGTTGGTAACGACAGCTGCAACGTTGGTAACGACAGCTGCAACGTTGGTAACGAAAGTTTAAGCGTTGGTAACGACAGCTTCAACGTTGGTAACGACAGCTGCAACGTTGGTAACGACAGCTTCAACGTTGGTAACGACAGCTTGAGCATTATAGCGGATTGCCAGTGAGTGAGGTACAGCCTTAAGGCGAAGGAATGCAATAGCGGCTGCCATTAATGCTTGCCGCTATTGCATTCCGAAGGTGTACCTCATACGGCTGCAATCCGCTGTAGAGACCGAGGCAGAAACCCGGTTTCAAACCAAGAAACCGGGTTTCTCTGCCAAATCGTGGCCCAACAACTAGAGACTGCCGCAGAAACCCGGTTGCAAACCAAGAAACCGGGTTTCTCTGCCAAATCGTGGCACAAGAACTAGAGACTGCCGCAGAAACCCGGTTTCTCAGATCGTTTAATTGTGAATTGATCGCACTTCCTCCACAGTCAAACTCAGCGCTTCTGCAACTTGTTCTACACTCAAACCGATTGCCAATAATCGAGGTACAGCATCCCTTCGCGCCTGCTCAGCATTTTCAGCTCTTTGGCGCTCTTGCTCAGCTTTTTGGCGCTCTTGTTCAGCGTGCAAGCGTTCCAGTTCAGCTCGTTCTGCACCCGTCAGCAGCAAATTTCCCTCTCGATCCCACCATCTTAACCACCGTTGGGTTTGGTTTTGATAGCTTCCTTCCCACAATCCTAATTCGACACCTATCTGTGGGATAGGATAGTGACCCCGTTCGTTAGGGGAAATTGTTTGATAGCGTCCACCAACTAGGTTGTATACCTCCAATTTGCCTTTACTAATTTCATAGATACCGTAGTAGGGAATTCGCATGATGCACTCGTATACCCAGAACTTCCCTGGTTTGGTAACCTCTCCTGTTTCAGAATAAGACAGAGGCGTTCGATCTCGTTCTTCTGTGCCATCGCCGCTAGCAAACTCCAAAGCAATTAATGGAGCCAAAAATTCCCGCCAAATCACATAGGAACGGCGAATTTGACCATCTAGCAGCGGGGGTACGTTAGGCACGTAAAACCAATCTGGTGCTTCTGCGCCTTTTTCTGGGGGATCGGTTTCGCGCCAGTAAATGCCGCAGTCTTGTCCAATTGCATATTGTCCATCGGGATGGAGTTGCTGCAAAACTGGACCTAGAGAATCGGTCAAAATAATACTTTGGGGATGCTCCTGAAAGTTTTTCACAAAAGTTCCATCTTCCTCCGGTAATTGAGTGTGGTCGGGAAATGGAGGCGGCAGTTCAACGGGAGTTAAAATTTCAGTCATCAGTCAGCTCCCTTAATGTTTGATAATTCTCTATTTTCGCAAAGCTGAGAAATTTTAGCCGCAGCGCGTATGTGCAATATGCCATCGGCGCGTGCATAGCAAGTATCGTTCCCCTCTCTTTGTCAGAGAGGGGATGAGCGCCTAATCGTTCACAGTCAAGTCAAAAATCACTGAAAGATTCGCGTTGGGTATCAATCGCCGCAGTACCTGGAGGACGATCCAGCGCTTCGTTACGCCGCCGAAACCGGGCAACAGTTATCCGCTGCATATTTGGCAGATGACGAATGATCCTCCAGGGATAAAGTTTTGCTCGGTAGGTCTGTTGTGTTGGTATCATAAACTAATCCTTCCCACTTTGTGGGGTATGGGAAATATGGCGTTCGCTCGCTCAGTTTTCCAGGCTAGAGAGCGAACGCTATTCAAATGAAATTAAACGATAACTACTTATCGTTTCTCAAGAGCAGAATGGGATTAGTTAGGTTAAAAATTCGAGAACTGGCGGATGAAAAGGGTTGGACGCTCAAAGATGTTGCCGATCGTGCTAACGTTCACTCTAGTCGGATTTTAAAGCTTGAATTAGCTCTTTAAATAATAGCCGTACTGCTCGCGCAGCAACGCGAGTGCGTACCAGTTTAATTGGGCGACCTGTAGATTTTTCTGCGTCAATGATTTCTCCAAGTCGCTTGCCGATTTCATTGGCAGGGCGCGATCGCCGAGGCTCGATGCGGGTAAACACCCATTGCCACAGAGCAAGGCGGCACAAGTCCGAACCACCTACCCGATCCAAGTCTCTGTCACCACTGGCGTCCTTCCCTGGTGCAACCCCTAACGCTTTCATAAATCGGCGCAAGGACAAGCGATGCTTGGTTGGTTTTCCCGACTTTCTCCCTTTTCTAATAAGTACTTCGGGCTTGCCGCTTTTGTCCAAGTAATTCGACAGCGGGTAAATCTGACTAATAAGGATAGATTGCACCCGCAGCCCAAAACCGAAACGGGCGAAAACTTTCCTATAGGGGATGAATTCCGGAGCATCGATGAGATGCATTAGCTCGCGGTCTATGGCTATTTCTTCCCTTTGAAGGTGGCAAATGCGTTGGGCGTGGAGCCTAACAGCATCGGTAATGCCCAAACCAACTGAAGATTCAAGCATTTGCTCATACTTCAACGCCTCCTTCTCCCCTGCAAGCCACGCCCATAGTAGGGGAAGATTTTCAGAAAGCGAGTGCCTCTGCGATTTCACCAACGCCACTTCTGGAAATTGCCACGCCAAATCTTGCCGTAAGCGATTGATTATCGGGCTTTGTACCCGGTTAAGGTGAGCCAATCTCAACACTAACTGCCGTATTCGGGTAATCGGATAGTCGCGCAGTTGAATAAATCGACGTAGCGATTGATGGTTGTCAAACCAGTAGCAAGCTAAAGCCAGCGCGTCTGCGTCGTCATCCTTGTTGTCCAGAAAGCCTAGATGTTTTCGGTAAGCCTTTAATTCTGCATGACCGACCAAATACACCATTACACCTGCCCAAGCTAAATGAGTACCCCACAATCGCTGGTAATTTATCCCAGTTGGTTCGCAAACCGCAACATTTGGTTTTAATGCGAGTAACGCACTAATGCCGCTTGCATTGGCATCAAAGTGGTAGAAATTGCAGTCAAAATAAAATTGTCTAGGTTCGGTGGGCTTTTCTAATAATAAACAGCAAGCAACAGAAGACTTTGAGATATCAAGCCCCAAAACTCTCACTATTCCTCCTAGCGCTGGGTGAGATTTAAAAAACCCCCGCAACGTGCCAAAGAATCACCCGAAAGCCAAAGCCCCAAGGCTAGCTTAATTCACTCTCAAGGCATCTCCCAATGTGGGCGCGGTAGGGTACGGTAATTTGAGCTTATGAATAACTGAAAGCCTTTATAGCTTGTTTCTTTCTCAAAGCCACAAATTCCGGCGAAATGATGTGGACTCATCCCGCGACTTCCCCCATTGTTAAGGGGGAAGTTTCGCCAATTGAGTTTAGATTGGCTCTTCAGGCGGATTAGCAATGTTTAACGAGTTTAGAGTGTCTATTGATAGCAGTTCAACCATCCCAATAATTTTTTTAGCTTCCTCACCTGCAAAGGTGTCTATGCTGTCCTCAACCCCTGCCCAGGTAATTGTGACAGACAGTTCGTCATTTTCATTACCACCTTCATCTTTATGGATGTAAATATCTCGAATGTCGGCGAAATTAATAAAGCGGCAGGTACTGATGCGGACGAAGTGAGACATATTACCTCTATAATGGTACAAAGAAGATGTTGTCCTGGAGCGATCGCATGATTTGAACTAATCGTGCGATCGCTTGCCATTTTGAGGCGCGCGCGGTTGAGTATGCAGGGTGCTTTGTTATATTCGGGGTCGGCATATCGCGTTGGCAAGGATAGCACCCAATCGTTGTTGCACGCTTGGAGATTTGTTTGGCTCATCAAGCGGGGTTTGTGGAAGAAAAAAGTTAGCATTAATCTTGCGCGCTTTCTCCCATTCGGCAATAAATTTTTGTGCTTCGTCGTTTTCAAGATGCTCATAAGCACTTTCATCATCATCATCATAGTTATTATTCCAGCGAATAGTAACCGTTAGCGTGTTGTTAAACGCGGTTGGTGAAGTAACCGTCAAAGTACGGATTGCAGCGAGGTTAATCCAGCAATTGTCAACTTTTATGAAAAACATGTCAGGGTCTTTTATAATGGATGATATTTCTCTGAAATCTGATAGAGGAGCGCCTTTGCCTAGATAGCGCTCCTATTCCTCCAAAATCTTCACCGCCATATCGTAATGCCGATCGCGATTTGGGGGTTTGACAATCTGGAATTTGTTGGTAAACGGGTTGTAGGTCAAAAGAAACATCTTGTAGCTAAAAAGCCCTGGTGGTTGCAGCACCCAATAACTTTCTCTCGCTTTTTGGATGCACCAACCTTCTCGCCTAAAACAAGTGATGATATCTTCTATTGTTTGGGTCATAATGGAATTTGTCCTTCTCTAACTCGCGCTAAAAATTCCTCAAATTCCTTCAGGGAATCCTCGCTTAAATTGTCGAGCAACCTGTGAATAATTGCTCTACCTAATAGCAGAGATTCAAACTTAGAGCATTTGCACTTTCGTTTTAGCTTTTGCAGGAAGATTAGCACTTCAGCAGAAAAGTTGTCACTGGCAATTTGGATTTGTTCTTCGGTTACTTGCATTAGTCGCTCCATCAATTAAATTTGAAATTTTAGATTTTAGCTGGTCTGGTGAATTGGTTGAATAGCTTTCTTCTACTAGCTGCCTTAAGTCTTCTAACCAATTCAATTCTTTAGACTCTGAAGAATTAACTGAAATTTTATCGTCGTTACTATCAATTGATTCTGTTGCTGAGTCAGGTTCGGGTTGGGTCTCAACTTCTGTTTCTGCGTCTAGCTTTCTATCATCTAGCAAAGCTTCTAGATAATCATCAGGGGTCATTCCAGCTTCCCGTGCTGCCCGTTCCCACTTTTCGCGAGTGGAAGTGCGAATGTATACTTTCTGCTTTTTGGGTGGGTCGGGATTCTCTTCCACGATTTCGGCAATTTTGTTCCCGGTGATGTGATGAGTGGGAAGGTTGCTAATAACTTTATTCCAGCTCTCAACTAGCGCTTCATCAGGTGTCGGAGGAATTTCAACACCCTCTGGTACGTAACCATCATCAATCGCAGTTCCATACTTCTTTTTAGCTGCTTCGTAGACAATAGCAGCTTTTTGGTAAACCCTTACAAGCGGTCGAGCTTGGTATTCACAAACTGGAACCTGCGGTGATTGAAACCCTAATTTGATTAATTTGAGACAGATTTTGGCGGCGTCAATAATTTTATTAACGTACCACTCGCTTTTACCAATTATTTTTTGGCAGTATTCGGCGAAAGTTTGGCAGATTCGACTAGCATCTTCAAACTTTTCATAAAGTCTGTATTGCCGCACGCAATCGGCAACTAATCCCACTCGAACATAACTCAATAAGTAGGATCTAATCTCCTCGGTTGCCCATTCAGGGTCAACGCGGTCATAGTGGAGGTACAATGTATCTGCATATTCCAACAAGCTATCAATTGATGGGTCAGGATAACCTTCTCGCTGTTGTATTTCTGCTTTCAGTGTATCAGTATAAACGATGTCAGAGAAAGGAAATAGATGTTGATTTTTGGGGTTTTTACGTTGGCTATTGGTCATATTGTTTAAAGAAAATAGTTGTTTTTATCTCTTCAGTAACGGATTTCTTATGTTTAGCTTAGCGTCTTCTTTGTTAACGAAGCGCTCGATGATGTGCCAATGGGTTTTTTGGCAGAACAATACTACCCAAGGTTTGTTGATGTCTTAATAAGAAAGGTTCATTGTTTCCTCAATTATTGGGAAGAAATGCTCGCGGAAGGGCCATCCAACGCGCGAGCGTTAATTGGGTTGAAGATGATGTTCTTTCATGTTTGATCGGCGTCTAGGTATCACCTCCTTAAAATTGAACGTCGTCTGCATCAAGCTCAAGCGCTATGTTGCCCCGCACGATTGCGGGAATTGGCGGCAAGTAATTGCTACCATCAAAAATACTAATCGTACGAATCATGGTTTTACTCCAAACCATTTCTCTAAGTGGTTAAGGTAAGCTTCTCCAATTTCAAATTGAGCGCCTTTGCAGCCGAGTACATCGGCGATGATATCTTCCTTGCTCGCTCCCTCGTTTAAAGCCTTGTTAATGGCTTTCCAAGATGCAGCATCCATTGTTTTTGGGAATTGGGATCTAAAGTCTGGAGTAATCTCTTCCTCTAGTTCCTCGTCACCTTGCCACGAAACAAATTTTTGTTTCATGGCGCGATGTTCTGGGCTTCCCTCTGGACATCCCCAGGTTTGACTTATTACCGAATCAATCGGCAGTCCTTCTGCCAACAAGTAACCAGCATTGGTGAATTTATCGGTGATGTTGATTTCGTCGGCTTGTAGGATTTCTCCCTCTGGCGTTCCGAATTCATCCATCAAGGCTTTCATCTCATCTAGAAACAGTAACCGCTGACTTTTAGACGCCATTGCCAAACGGTGTTTGACGCCTTCAAGTAATAGCTGTTTCTTCCCGATTGCCTTTATAGCTGCTACTTCACTGTCTATCTCGTCGGCTAGCACGGTTTCACTGCCAAGGCTTAAAGCCCCTAATGCACAAAGTCCGGCGGCTAGCAGTAAGAAGAGTTTCTGGTGCTTGTTGTCCTGGTAAATTTTGGCGATTAACTTGGACTTTTTAAAGTCAAAGCCCCAAGGTAAGGTAACGTCACTTTCGGTCAGGATAAAGTTACGGGTGTAACTCTGACCAAGCGCGTTTTTTTCGACTTGCCGGTACACTTGCAGTTTCTGCAATGGGTAAGCGAAACTGCCAGTCAAACAGGTAATGGAAGCGCAACTGAGGGCGATAAATAACCGCTTATTTTTTGCTAGCTTTTCCATCGGTTTGTTCCCGTTGGTAAAGTACGTATGATGCGGTGATTATGACTGCTAAAGCGGTAACGGTCAAAGTCACCACCATTTCTGGTGAAACGTATTTTTGGTGAACCTCGATTAAATCCCAGTAACCGCCAATCGTACCAATCAGCAGCGCTCCACCAACTACGATTGCTAAATCCTTGTTTCCTTCGGCGATGGCGATGATGTAACCGCAGTAACCTAGCACTCCCAAGCGTAGTAACATGATGGGAAAGTGGAAAGGAGGATTGAGGCGAGCTAGGTAGGCAGCACCGCAACTAATAGAGGCGTAAAGTACGAGTTCGTTGGCGTTTTTCAGGTGTCGCAACATTTTTACCCTCGGTTTTGGTTGGGTTAGGGTGAGGTAAAACTCACCCTATTAACTGCTTAATCTTTGTAAGCGCTCAGAACGTAATCAGCAATTTTCTGCTGGCGTTCTCCGCTAAGCTTGATGCGCTCGGCTTTGCCTTCGGTCAGAATCTTTTTGTTAGATTCTAAGACTTCAAATTCAACGTCGATGAGTTTGGATTCTTCGCCGTAAACTGTTTTGTCGTAGTAGTTGACGTAAGCCGCCGTGCGTTTTTCCTTCAGCTGGTTGCGAACGTTGGTACGGTGTTCGAGTTTAGTTGTTCTCGACTTGTAGCCCGCCATTGCCAGAAATATTTCTGCCGTTTCTTTGTCCAGCTTTTCTCCGTGTTGAATAGCTGCTTTGGTTAACAGCTTGTGGAACTGTGCCAGCTTGATTTGGTGCGCGCATCAGGCGGCGAATCTGGCGCAACATTTCAGGGAGAAGTTTGCTATCGGCTGTTACCATGTCGGCAATCTTCCGAATCGCTTTCACGTTCTCTGCCATCTTGCCGTCGAGGGCGATGTTAGCCAAATCGAACGGGACGCCGTACTTACTACCCAGCGCAGTCAGCTTGCTTTGAATCGCTGGGGGAATTAAAATCTTTGCATCTGCGGTTTGAACGACACCAGCTTTGAATTTCACTTGCTCCTTTGTGGATTCAAGGCTGGTTGTCGTCTTAGGTACTGGTTTTTTAATGTCCATTTGAGTTTCTTAGAAGAATATGCGGTAGACGCTAGCGCCACCTACGGGAACGGTTGACATCGTATTGAGGCACAGCGCTCGACTAGCGCCAGCCTTTGTGTAAACGAGAGTGCCGTTAGAGTCGAGGGCGAAAGGAGTACCAACGGTAACCTCATCCCAATCGACAGGGGTTTGTTGAACGATGAGTTCTTTCTTGACGATGGTGGTATTGCCGATGGGCTTGAGGATCGGTTTTGACTTTTTCTTCTTCGCTCCTTTGGCGAGCTGATATTGCTTGACTTGCTTGCAGAGTCGCTTGTAGTCGTCTTCGGTGATGATTGGGATATTGGGTATCAAGTCTGCTGCCATATTTAGCTACCTCTTTTTTGGGTTAGGGTTGGGTGTTTGTTAGCTCAGTTCTGGCTGTCACTTACTAGAGTTCTGCCAGAGTTCTGCCAGAGTTCTGCCAGAGTTTTGGCTAACTTTTGCCTAAACTGCAGAAGCTACGTCGCTACGATTTACCAAAAGGTAGAAAGGTAGGTTGAAAGCCCCTGCCTAAAAGGCAGGGGATGAAAACCAGGGGGCAGGATTTATCCTGCCTGTCGATGTAGAGCATTAAATTTTAATGCAAAAAGATATTACCAGCGGTAAAAATGATAATATTTAAATTGTGTTAAAAGAGGTGATTTGCTTGTACGGATGCCAGCAAGAACTAATACCAAACACCAAAGAGTTAACGCCTGTGCTAGAGTACTTGTGCAGCGAAATTAACGATCTAACAAACTGTGGCATCTACTATGCTCGCCAGATTTATTTTAAAACTGGAAGAATCTTGTCCGGCAAAGCAGGAAGTGCGGGGCTGTGCAAGGAGATGAAATCTTCTTTGCATTACGGTGCAGTTTACTCTCAAGTTGCACAGCAAGCGCTTAACGGCATCGCTGAATCTTTTAAATCGTTTCAAGAGTTAATCAGTTCCTACAAAAAGGGCGAATTAGAAAATAAGCCTCGTCCACCCAAATACCGTAAATCAAACGGCATGGCGATTGCCACCTATCCCAAGCAAGCCTTAAAGCTAATAGGAAAGCAAGTGCGCTTGCCGATGGGACAGCTTTGTAAAACTTGGTTTGGGGTAGAAGCATTCTGGTTAACAATGCCATCGAACCTGCGGTTTGAAGACATCAAAGAAGTTCGTGTTTTACCTCGCAATCGATGCTTTTATGCCGAGTGGGTGTATCTTCAAAAGACTATATCGGTTGAATTAGATCCATCGCGGGTTCTGGGCATTGATAGCGGAGTGACCAACTGGTTGACGTGCGTCAGCAACGTCGATACGTCTTTCATTATTGATGGGAGACATGTCAAATCGCTCAACCAATGGTTTAATAAATCAGTCGCCAAAATCAAAGAAGGCAAGCCACAAGGATTTTGGTCGAAGCGCCTTGCCCATCTAACGGAAAAGCGCAATCGGCAGATGCGAGATGCCATTAATAAAGCGGCAAGGATAGTAATTAACCACTGCTTGGAACGTAAGATTGGGCGCATTGTTTTTGGTTGGAATCAGGGGATTAAACAAGAGATAAATATTGGCAAGCGCAACAACCAAGCTTTTGTTCAAATCCCGACGGCTAAATTAAAATGCCGCATTGCTCAATTATGCAAACAATACGGCATACAGTTTGTTGAAACTGAAGAAGCTAACACATCGGCAGCATCTTTTTTGGACGGCGATACAGTTCCTAAATACGGTGAAAAACCCACAGACTGGAAGTCGTCAGGAAAGCGAGTGAAGCGCGGATTGTTTCGCAGGAGCGAACAACTTTTATGTCAACGCAGATGCTAACGGTGCAGCTAATATACTACGAAAAGTAGCCGGAATGCAAGGACTCGATCTAAGCAGACTGAGTAGGGGGACTTTGACCTCCCCGCCCAGGATTTTCCTGTGGAAATTGGCAAGTGTAAAGCTCTGCAATGCGTATGCGTGACCATTGCAGAGCCTCCTTGTAGAATCCCCCGTCTTTTAAGCGGGGGAGGGTCAACTTAATCCCGATTCCCCTCTCATCCAAGTGCGTAATTAAACTGCGCCTGGTTGAGTGGGTACTAATCCCTTTCGCTTGATAGCCGGTTTTCTCCAATGCCACGCGCAAGAAAGCGTCCGCCGTTTTGAACGAAACGTGATTGCCTTTCTTTTTGCAGCTGTTGCTGGGAAATAGCCACTCACTTGCCGGGATTTTGTAGGCTTGAAGTTTTTCGTTCAAAACTGGATGAACTGGTACTTGCCGCGTTTGGCGGCGCCCACTAGGGTCGGCTTTTCGAGTTCGGGCGCGAAACGTAATGTATTCGAGCGGGCGACTATTTAGGTAAACATCGTCAACTCGCAGTGCCACAATTGCACCCCACCTTTCGCCGGTGTAATAGGCGATATCCCAAAACAACTGATGCCAGCCATTCAACACCCGACGAATTTTTAAATACTCAGACTCAGAGATTATTTGTGCTTGTCCGTGTCTGCAAATTTTAGGCATATATTTTTTGGAAGTTTTCCAGTTTTTAGCAGGAAAAGTTCTAAATAAATCGTTACTGTTATATCCATGTCACACTAAAAGTCTTGGTTCGTCAAGGGTGCAGCTATTTTTGGAGATTAGAAGTTTTAAGTGAAACTGGAAATGACAAATCAGATGGCAACCGATTAAATATTAACAAGTACGTTAATAACTCTTGTTTGTTTTTATGGCAGAAGAGCCAATCATTGTTAATCGCGCAATTAACTTAACTGCCAGCAGCGGGACGAACTTTGTAGAGATTTATTCCCCCGGTGATGGATTAAATGGTTATGTTGCTGATTTGATAGCAACGGTAGATATTACTTCAATTGCACCCTTGCCCAGTCCACCAGCAGCTTTGGACCTGGAAACCGAAATGCAGCGGGACGACCGCTATCAAGAATTGATTCGCAATGCACCAGCGAAGTATCTAGGGATTTATCAATCACTTTCCGGAAGCAGCGATCACATCCTCAGAACGCGGCTGGCACTTTGGAATTCTAGACCAGCATACGAAGAGGATGTTATTTCCAGAATAACCAGCTTAGAAAACCTAGTATTAGCTCCTGGGGTGAAACTATGGGCGAAGGTAGAAGATATCGGCAACTCTGGCGCCCTTGCCAGCACCGATCGAGTTAGCCTTTGACACTCCGCGAGCTAAAGCTGCGCGGATTCTCCAGATTTTCTGCCGTATTTGCTGGATTTCCGAATGTCAGCAACAGTATACTGAGTTAAGTCGCACAAACTTAACTGAATACTTGTTTGCTCATAGGCATGGTTCC
>NZ_JBHFNP010000320.1:0-11293 GCF_041929235.1 Microseira sp. BLCC-F43 | reverse complement strand
TGCGCCAGCATTTACGATTGCGTTTGCCTGAGTATATGCTGCCGGTGGAATTTGTCAAACTTGTGTCTTTTCCTTTGTCGGCTAATGGTAAAGTTGACCGTCAGGCTCTTCCTCTTCCTGATTCCCTGCAATTTTCACAGCAATTGCAAAAGAATTTTGTTCCGCCTCGCGATCTTGTAGAACTTAAACTGAGCAGAATTTGGTCAGATACTCTTAATGTTCGCTCAGTAGGGGTTCAAGACAACTTTTTTGACCTCGGTGGTAATTCTCTTTTCGCCATTCGCTTGATGACCCAGATTGAGCAGCAGTTTCAAAGAAATTTACCTCTGGCAACTTTACTTCAAGGTCAGACGATTGAAAAAATGGCAACGATTCTCCGCGAGCAACCTGATTCTATTTCTTGGTCTTCTTTAGTACCAATTCAGACTTCGGGTTGTAAACTACCTTTCTTTTGCATCGCTGGGGGGGGTGGCAATGTTCTGTACTTTTATCATTTAGCAGTTCACCTGGGTTTAGACCAACCCTTCTATGCTCTGCAAGCAGTTGGTCTTGATGGAGAATCAGAACCTCTAAAACGAGTCGAGGATATGGCTGCTCACTACATTGAAGCGATCAAGTCTGTTCAACCTCAAGGTCCGTATTTGCTAGGCGGACATTCCTTCGGTGGTACAGTCGCTTTTGAAACAGCACAGCAGTTGCAAAAGCAAGGGGATGAAGTGGCTTTGCTTGCCATTCTAGATATGCGTGCGCCGGATGTAAATACTGCCAATCTGGCAGATATCAATTGGGATGGAGCCAGGATGTTGACTAGGACTGCTAGTATATTTGAACGTATGTTTGGAAAGGATATTGGTATATCCTACGAAGTTCTCCAACTTCTCAGTCCAGAGGAGCAATTGAAATACGTCAGTGAGCGGTTTCAGATAGCCAATATCTTTCCTCCCGGAGTGGGAACTAAGCAGCTTCGTGGTCTGATTCGAGTGAGTAAAATAAATCAACAAACTCATTATGTACCACAGGAAGTTCATCCAACCCGGATTACTCTCTTCCGAGCTAGTGAGAAAGTTCCCAAGGAGATTGTTGATAGTGAGGAAATTTATAGAATTCTCTATGAGAACGAGAGCGATCCACTATGGGGTTGGAACCAGTTTTCCAGAGGAGAAGTCGAACTTCATACTGTCCCAGGAGATCACCTGACGATGATGGCTAGCTCTCACGTTCACGTTTTAGCCACAAAACTGAAAGCTTGCCTCGAAAAAGCACTCCTCCATTTGTCGTTGCAAAATGCTAATGGCTAATGGCTAATTGCTAATTGCTAATTGCTAATTGCTAGTGGGAATATTTTACGATTCTACCATTAGCCACGCTCGAGCTACAGGAATTACGCAAACACCAAAGTTTCTCCGAAAAATCGTTGGTTTGTCAACTAGATCTCTAGGTCGAAACAAAGGTGATGGCAAGGTCGTGGGTAAGTCCTGAGCTATTAGCCATTAGCTATTAGCAGTCCTAAAAAGTGTATATTCTGGGTGCAGGTGAGATCATCTCTCCTCCAATTCGCCTAAATTGAGCGGCAACCAAACCCGAAATACCGTATTACCAGGCTGGCTTTCCACTTCAATTTTGCCCCTGTGCTTGTCAACTATTTTACTGACAATGCTCAGTCCCAATCCACTACCTTCTCCCTCTGGTTTAGTGGTGAAGAATGGCTCAAAAATTTGCTTCTTAATCTCAGGGGGAATGCCACAACCAGAATCGGCAATTTCCACCATAATATGTCCGTCTTTTTCCAGGAGGTCGATCGCTAGTTGTCCCTGGTAGTTCATTGCCTGAATTGCATTGCCGATCAAATTCGACCAGACTTGAAATAACCCCTCTGGATAACAAAGAATTTCTTTAACTGTCCCATAGTTTTTTATCACCTCAATCCCGCGTTTAATATGATTTTGATACAGGGTCAATACGGTATCAATTCCGGCTGCCACAGAAGCACTAACTGGCACATTTGAAACATCCTGACGCACGTAGGTCTTGAGGGCATAGACAATTCTGGCAGCTCGTTCTACTGCCAACCGAATATTCTGGCTGTTGTTTTGAATAGCAGATAGGTGATAGGCAGTTTCTAAAATCCCATGGGCATCGGGGTCTTGCAGCAAGGGCAGGAGCGGGTCTAGGGTATGATTAATCCCCATTTTGCTCAGAGTATCTGCTAGGGCATCCGCGCTTTGGATCCCTTGTTCTGAAAGGGTTTGTTTGAGACTGCGTTTCAATTGTCGTTCTTCCCGCGAAGAGAGCATTTCTTTTGGTTGTTTTGCCCAATCGAGCAGGGTGAAAAAGTTGGTCAAGCGATCGCTAGAAAGGGACTGCAACAGGGGCGGTAATTCTGTTAAGGATTGCTCCAGATAACTGTTGATATTGCCAATCGAGGCTTGAATTGCCCCCAATGGCGTATTGATTTCGTGGGCAATTCCTGCTATCAGTTGACCCAAGGCTGCCATTTTTTCAGTTTGAATCAGTTTTGCTTGGTTCTTTTGCAGATCGTGCAGGGTTTGTTGCAGTTCCTGGACTTGTTGATTGAGGACACCGCGTTCTGCCAATTGCTCCGCCATTTGATTCAACGCCCGCCCCAATTGTCCCACCTCATCCCTGCTGTTTACCGGGACTCGAATCGTTGAATTGCCATTAGCGATTTCCTCAGTCATGCGGATAAACTTGCGGACGGGACGAGCGATGGCGCGGGCAATTAAAATCCCCACAATTGTGACAATTGTGCCTCCCAGCAAAAACAACAATCCCAACCTTAGCCAAAGCATATACTTGGCAGTTTCTAACGAGGCGATCCCAGACAATACAACTGTTGAGAAAGATAGACTCGAACCGGCGATCGCAAAACTTTTGGCGAGATACTCCTGCTGACCCAGCACCATTCGTAACGTAGGTGTTTCAGGGCGGGGAGGTTGCCAAGTAAAACGATTAACCTCTGGTAAGAAAGTGGAAGCGATTGCCTGATTTCCTATCAGGACTAACAATTGTTTGGAAGACCCCGCGGCAATTTTTTGCAGCAGGGTATCGTTGACTAATCGACCTACAATCAATCCCCCCAGAAGTCGTTCGGTTTTAATCGGATAGCTGGTGACCAGGAGAACCTGTTGCTTATTCCCCATCTCCACACCCACCAAATCGATTAAACCAAGTCCCGCACTGGCACTGTTGCTAATTGCTGTATCTATCAACCTAGCTTGATTGAGCAAATCTTTCCGCGCATCCACCAGGATGTTTCCTTGGGTGTCAACCACCTTAATCCAATCAAATCCCAATGACGCTTTGAGCGGCAGTAGAATTTGCAACAGCGCCACCCTGTCTCCACCTTTGACAGCTTGCTCAAGTTCATCCAGATTTGCAATCAGCTTGATCTGACCTTCGAGGGTTTGCTGCTCATACTGAAAATCTTGATGGACTCGTTCGGCAAAAATCTCAACTTCCCGGCGGAGATTCTGCTGCCAACCCTCGGTAAACCAGTATCCCACCACCAATAACCCCAACATAAACCCACCCAGGCATACTGCCAAAAAAGGCAGAACAATCTTCTGGCTGAGACTTAAACGAGTCCAAAATCTACTGATTATTCCCACATCTTTAGCCTCGATTTGATTTAACTAACAGGCACAAAGCCATTATTTTGTAGCACTTTGACACCTTCGGGACTAAAAATGAAGTCAATAAATCTCTGGGTAGCGGCTGAAGGAACTTTATCCCAGACTAGACCCATCTGACGCACCATCGGATACTCACCCTTGATGAAGTTAAGAGCTGTAGGTGCTACTCCATTCAAGCTCAGGCGGTTGACCGGAAGTTTGTTGATTGAGGCATAGGCTAGAGAAAATGCACCTATTGAATAGGGAGTATCTTGTAAAGTCTGAATTAGTTCGCCTTCTTTGTTTAAAATAATAGCTTTGGATGTGGTTTTGTCCTGACTCAAATAGTATTGTCGCAGCAACTTTTTGGCAGATTCATCTTCTGGTCTATCCAACACCAAGATCGTTGCATCCGGACCGCCCAACTCTTTCCAATTGGCAATATCACCTCTGTAAATTGCCCTCAAATCTTTTGTCGTTAGGTTAGTTACTCCTTGCACGCTGCTGTGGGTCGCAATGATTAGCAGGTCTTTTGCCAGTTCGCGATATTGGATTTTACCGTTATCTTCTTCACGTTTAAGCTGATGAGATATGCCCGCAATATCAACAATATCATTCTCCAGCGCGGCGATCGTTCCCCTAGATTGACTGAGGGATACAAACTCAAACTTGACGGTTTTATTTTTGGCTTGATACGCCTCTGCCAATACTTTCAAAACAGTTACCGTTGAACTTGAAGGCGCAATTTTAACTATTTGTTGGGGTTGGGCATCCGTCTGGCTGGCAATTTGACTTGTCTGGTTCACATCGATCGGGCTAACCGGGGTGCAACTAGACAGCCCCAGGATTAAAATTCCTACACTAGCGACAAAAATAGCTTTCATATCTAGGATGTTACTGCTTTACCCTATTTAAACCCACCAGCCCAATGGTCATCAATAAAATGCAAAACATCTTGATAAATCCAATATTTTATGTAAAGATCGTAGCCCCCAAAATCGACCTAGCGATGACGCCAATTCCCGACCAAATGGCATCGGCGATACTGAACTCAATTTCTTTTAGCGAGAACCCAAAAAACCAAACGCCAGCGGATAGCCAATTACCCAACCAATTAAGTACATCGGTCGGGAAAAGCCATCGGTCAACTGCAAACGCAAACCACCAAAGTTTCTCTAAAAAATATCGCAAGAGAAAGAGATCTACGTAGAAACCCGGTTTGTCAGAGCCAAATCACCAAAGTTTCTCCGAAAAATCTCGCAAGAGAACTAGAGATATGCCTCGCTGACGCACTCGGGTTCGTAGTCAGAAACTTTGGTGATAAGATCGTCGTGCGTAAGTCCTGAGGACTTAGGCGCTTGCTTCCCGGTTTCTCGGAAAAAAGATGTCGAAAGCAGGCAGATTATGCAGCGAGATCAAGTAATAGCCATTCTCACCAAACACCAAGAAGCAATCAAAAACTATGGAGTCAAATCCCTTGCTATCTTTGGCTCAGTAGCGCGAGATGAAGCCAAACCAGACAGCGACGTAGATATATTAGTCGAATTCGAGGGAACAGTTACTTTTGACCGCTATATGGACTTAAAATTTTACCTCGAAGACCAACTGGAAACGCGAGTAGACTTAGTAGGGCATAAAATGCTCAAACCCCAAATTCGCCAAAATGTAGAACAGGAGGCGATCCTTGTCGCTTAGTCTTCGCGTTTACTTAGAAGACATCCTCACCAGTGGTGCTAAAGTAATCCGCTACACCCAAGGCATGAGTTTTGAGGAATTCATCGCCGATGAACGTACCTTTGATGCAGTGGTACGCAACTTACAAATAATTGGCGAAGCTGTCAAAAACATCCCCAGTCAAATTCGAGATCGCTACACAGAAGTTGAATGGCGTAAAATAGTTGGCTTACGCGACATCTTAGCTCACGCTTACTTTAGCCTGGAAAACGAAACACTGTGGGATATCGTACAAAATAAAGTGCCACCCCTGCTAGAACAAGTGCAACGCATCCTACAAACAGAATTTGGTGACGGATAGCGAATGCATCCCCCCTCTTTCCTTCGCGCCCTAACCTGCACCAAAGCCTCTGAAAGCGTCTATCCCATCTATGCCCTATCGCTCTTGCGCATCCGCAATGCTGCGCGAACGCGAATGCGGTTCAATATCATAAAATACTCTATACTGCCAAAAAGCGTTCCTCACTCGCATCAACACCGGGCAGTATTTTGTTCTCTCGACGATCTTACCCATGAAGTCTTACCGAGCCGCCGCGATCCAAATGACCAGCGTTCCTGACCTAGAAAAAAACCTAGTGCAGGCAGAAGAACTGATAGAATTAGCCGTGCGTCAAGGTGCGGAATTAGTAAGCTTACCCGAAAACTTTTCCTTTCTGGGCGAAGAACAAGAGAAGATAGCCCAAGCAGAAGCGATCGCCCTCCATAGCGAAAAATTCCTCAAAACGATGGCGCAACGCTTCCAAGTCACCATCTTAGGCGGCGGCTTCCCAGTTCTCTGCGACGAGGGTAAAGTTTATAACACCGCCCTACTCATCGACCCCAGCGGTATCGAACTCGCCCGCTACCAAAAAGTTCACCTATTCGACGTCAACTTACCCGACGGTAACACCTATCGAGAATCTAGCACGGTGATGGCGGGGACTCACCTGCCCCAAGTTTGTCCCTGCAAAGAACTCGGTAACTTGGGACTCTCCGTCTGCTACGATGTCCGCTTCCCCGAACTTTACCGCTACCTATCCCAAATGGGAGCCGAAGTATTATTTGTTCCCGCTGCCTTCACCGCTTATACAGGCAAAGACCACTGGCAAATTTTGCTACAAGCAAGAGCGATTGAAAACACCTGCTACGTCATCGCACCCGCTCAAACAGGGCGTCATTACGCCACGCGCCAATCCCACGGACACGCGATGATTATCGATCCTTGGGGGGTGATTTTAGCCGATGCAGGGGATAAACCTGGGGTAGCGATCGCAGAAATTAACCCCACTCGCCTAGAACAAGTCCGCCGTCAAATGCCATCCCTGCAACACCGCGTCTTCTTCTAAACCACTCGTATCAATAATTACAGCAGGTAGCAACCAAACCATACCAGCGACATCAGTTAAAGCGGCCTTAGCCTTTCCTTAATACGATCCTTAAAGCTGGCTTAGCTTCCCCTTAAAGACTGAACCATAAGGTGTACTCGTCACCAGAATCGAGGACAAATAAAGTTCTCGATTCAGTCGGGTATGTTATCGGGAACACATCTGATGTCGCTGCACCGCAAACTGCTGTTCAATGCCAAAGTTAGACTGACTCGCAATCATGATTTGGCTTTAGCGATCGCCCCCAGTCTAACAATTGGATTTTTTCTATATTTAGCTTGGATTCAATCTCACAATTCTGCTCAAAATCCCCAAATTATTACTGACAAAAAACCTCTTTCCCATCCGCCTGAGCCAACTTTTAAATTCAAGCAAAAAGATGCTAAATTCATCGCTTTAGTAGCTGATAAAATAGCAGACACGGTTCCCCTATCTCTAAAACGTTTTGATGCCAAACGTCATCGCGCCTTTTGGGGAATTGATCGCAGCGGACAACCAAAGATCGGTATATCTCAAGAACGAGTTGATTCAGTTTCCTTGGCAGTAGTACTCTCAAAAGCTGGCTACCGAGAAGCAGTCATGGTTGACTCCGGCGCTAGCACTTCCCTAACTTACCAAGGTAAACTATTGGTGAGGGATTTCGTCCCTCGTCCTGTCCCCCATGCCGTTGCTTTATCTCAATGGAGCAAGAAGACTCCCGTTACAGCGTAGCTTAACGGTGAGATGAATTGCGACCAATGTTCTTCAGATTGAGCGCAGCGAATCCTTACCATTCCATTGAATGTATGCTAAGATATAGAAAGTTGAGCTTTTGGAATGTAATGTTTAAGGCGTTTAAATACAGAATCTACCCAACAACCAAGCAAAGAGACTTACTGGTTAAGTCTTTTGGTTGTTGCCGTTGGTTCTATAATTACAGCCTTAACCTGACAGCTGAAACTTACAAAAAGACTGGGAAGGGATTGAGTAGAAATGAGATAATCAAACTGCTCCCACAACTCAAGAAAGAATATGAATGGTTGACAGAACCACCTTCCCAAGTTTTGCAGCAAGTAGCATTAGACTTGTCGAGTGCTTTTCTTAACTTCTTTGAAAAAAGATCCGGGTATCCTAATTTCAAGAAGAAGCATCGAAGACAGTCAATTAGATTCCCTCAAGGGATGAAGCTAAGTGGTGACTATTTAACACTCCCTAAACTAGGAAAAGTTTACTGCAAAGTATCCAGAATTCCAGAAGGTGAGTTTAAATCTGTTACAGTTTCAATGACTCCTAGTGGTGAATTCTATGCTAGTTGTTTGTTCGATGATGGGAAAGACAAGCCGGAACCAACTAAGGATGGAAAAGCAATCGGCATTGACTTGGGAATTACTCATTTTGCCATCACTTCAGATGGGACTAAACATGGTAATCCCAAACATTACCGTAAACATGAGAAGAGATTAGCTAAGTACCAAAGGAGATTAGCCAAGAAACAGAAAGGTTCAAGTAACCGCAATAAAGCCAGAAAAAGAGTAGCCAAAGTCCATCAGAAAATCACTAGATGTAGGGAAGATTTTCTCCACAAACTAAGCCGTAAATTAGTTGATGAAAACCAAATCATAGCGGTAGAGAATCTGGCAGTGAAAAACATGGTACGCAACCATAAATTAGCTAAGTCAATAGCTGATTTAGGTTGGGGACAGTTCTGCACCATGTTGAAATACAAAGCAGAGTGGGATGGGAAAATCTACATAGAAGTTGACAGGTTTTTCCCTAGTTCTAAAACTTGCAATCACTGTTTACATCAAATTGGCGAACTACCTTTAGATGTTAGAAGTTGGCAATGTCCCAAATGTGGCACTCTGCACGACAGGGACATTAACGCTGCTCAAAATATCCGAGATGAAGGTTTACGAATGTTAGAGGTAGGGCATACCTCGGTAGCTTCTGGAGAACGAGTAAGACCAAGCAAAGGCACTGCCTTTGTAAGGCATCATTCTGTGAAGGAAGAATCTCCCGCCACAGCGTAGCTTGGCGGTGAGAGTGTCAAAACCAAAATGTTTGCTGTCATCACACCCGAAAAAATTTACTTACCTCCAGGTGCGGTACTGCGATTACCTGGTAGTTGGCAAGACTATCAAATGTTAGTCCAACAACTGGGCGATCGCCAGATCCCCCGCATCAAGTATCGCCCTGGAGAAATTTTGTTAATGTCACCCCTCCCCCAACACGGACGACAAGCAGATATCATTGCCTATGTTGTTAAAGAATTGCTCGATTTTCTGGAACGCGAATATACCGCATTTACTCCCATTACGATGGAACTGCCAGAGGAAAGCGGTATCGAACCAGACTACTGTTTTTATATCGATAATTGGGCAGCAATTTCCGGGAAAAACCGTATCAATTGGGTTATTGACCCACCCCCCGATTTAGCAATCGAAATCGACGTAACCAGTTACACTGACGTCAATGACTATCTACCCTATCGAGTGCCAGAAGTTTGGTTATTTAAACGGAACCAACTGATATTTTACCAATTCCAAGGCGAAGGTTACGCAGTTGTGACTCACAGCCGCTATTTCCCGGATATAAATGTTGAGGAAATGGTGCGGGAATGTTTGCAAATTGCCTATGAACGGAATACGAGTGCTGCCATTAGGGAATTGCGGCGAAAATTGGCAAGCGAGAGTTAATACCAATCAAAAAAAGCACGGATGAGAAGAGGCTCTTCTTTGAGCAACTCAAGTGTTGATGTAGAAATATGCTTAATCTCACCTTTAATTCCCATAAACTTTGCAGAAATTGCAAAATAATTAGGAAAGAATAAAAAATGGGTAGCCAGAAAGCCACCCATTTTAAAACTATACCAGCCAGAAAAACTGGCTAATTGATTGCGAATTAAACACCAACAGCTTTCTTAACTTGCTGAGCTAATTCGCCTTTGGCATACTTAACAGCATAATCTTCCAGAGAAATCTGCTTGATTTTGCTAGCATTGCCAGCGGTGCCAAATTGCTGATAGCGATCGCCACAAACCTTCTGCATGTATTTGATCGAAGGCTTGAGGAAGTGACGGGGGTCAAATTCCTTGGGATTTTTAGCCAGCGCTTCCCGTACCGCAGCGGTGATAGCCAGACGGTTGTCGGTGTCGATATTCACCTTACGAACGCCACTCTTGATGCCTTTTTGAATTTCTTCTACTGGCACGCCGTAGGTTTCAGGAATTGTACCGCCGTACTCGTTGATTAAAGCAATCAAATCTTCGGGTACGGAGGAGGAACCGTGCATTACCAAGTGGGTGTTGGGCAGACGGTCGTGAATTTCTTGAATCCGGCTGATAGCCAGGATTTCCCCGGTGGGTTTGCGGGTAAACTTGTAAGCGCCGTGGCTGGTGCCAATTGCTACAGCCAGAGCATCTACTTGAGTTTGTTCAACGAAGTCAACAGCTTGGTCGGGGTCGGTCAGCAGTTGGTCGTGAGACAGCGCGCCTTCAAAGCCGTGTCCATCTTCTGCTTCACCCATGCCGGTTTCCAGAGAACCCAAGCAACCGAGTTCGCCTTCTACGCTAGCACCGATGGCGTGGGCAACTTTTACCACTTCGCTGGTGACGCGGACGTTGTACTCGTAGCTGGCTGGAGTCTTGGCATCGGCTTCTAACGAGCCGTCCATCATGACGCTGGTGAAGTTATTCTTCAGCGCCGTATAGCAGGTAGCGGGTTCGTTGCCGTGATCTTGGTGCATCACGATGGGGATGTGGGGGTAGGTTTCCACAGCAGCCAAGATCAGGTGGCGGAGGAAATTTTCTCCTGCATAGGAGCGAGCGCCACGAGAAGCTTGCAGAATCACGGGGCTATCTGTCTCATGGGCAGCCTTCATGATCGATTGGATCTGCTCCATGTTGTTGACGTTGTATGCTGGGATGCCATATCCGTTCTCAGCCGCGTGATCCAGCAGCAGCCGCATGGGTACAAGCGCCATATAACGATCCTCCTGAAGACTTTTTGTCAGCTAGTTTTTTTGGGCGGTGATCAAATCTTACGACAATCTTAAGATAAATTATCGAACCATAAGCAAAAATAACCATTAATTTACGTATCAGGTTTACCCGTAGGATATATAAGCTTTATTTATGACCAATCCCAGAGAGCATTAGCAGGCAAAGCAGTTGGGAGAGGGGAGGGAGTCTTTTGACGAGATGGTTGTGGTTGCGATCGCACGTGAGGTGCGACGACGGCGAAGTCTAACAGCGCCAGAGCGCATTGGGCTGCGTAGTGCTGAACGTACATTAGATATGTAGGAGATGAGCAACTTGCAGAGGCGTTAGAGATACCTTTGGATGTACTTGATCGGGTAGACTTGGATGGATGAATAGGGAGCATGTCAACGAGAGTAGGTTGGGTTGAGGTACGAAACCCAACTATGGCTGGCTCATTTTCGCCTTTATCGAAGAAGACGCGGTGACAAGGGAGAGCGGCGACGCGGGGACGGCAGTCCCAAGGGTCTAAGACCCCGACTGAAATCGAAGATTTCAGTCGCCTGAATTCAGACGGGGTTTCAATCCCCGCCTGAATTCTTTCTCCG
>NZ_JBHFNP010000032.1:0-1436 GCF_041929235.1 Microseira sp. BLCC-F43 | reverse complement strand
CAAACGCTGCCAGCAGGGTCATAAATAGGGTACTGCCATTGTCTTCACTCAGCTTTTCCAATTGTTGCGTCAACTGCTGATCGAGTGCAAAAGTCTGAGTGTGTCCGCGATAAGTCTGCACGGGTGGGCGAGGGCGATCGCTGGGTAATGCCAACAAATAGGGCGCTCCCGTTAACTGTTTTTGCCAATATTGCAGTTGCTTGTGTTGCACTTCTCCAGTCAACCACTGCCGCTGCCAAAGGGCAAAATCAGCGTACTGTACAGATAACTCAGGTAAGGGACTGGGCTTTCCCTGACTATAGGCTTGATAGAGGGCAGATAATTCTTGGTTAAATATTTCTACCGACCAACCATCACCAGCGATGTGGTGGATAGTCAATAACAATATGTACTCAAAAGGCTGTATTCGCAACAAAGTAGCTCGTAATAATGGAGCTTGTGACAAGTCAAAGGGTTTCTGAGCTTCTTTGTGAGCGAACTGTTGGACTTGAGTTTCCTGTTCCTCTGCTTTTAGGTGTTGCCAGTCCCAAACCTCAATTTCAAAGGGAACTTTTGGGTCAATGACTTGCTCTAAGGTACTATTAGCAAAGTGAAAGTGGGTGCGGAATACCTCATGGCGTCGAATAATTTCGGCAAGAGCTTGCTGGAGGGCTACTCTATTAAGATCTCCAGTGATTCGCATCACTCCCTGCTCAATGTAAGGAGCTTTTAAACCTTCAAGTTGATCGAGAAACCACAATCTTTCTTGAGCAAAAGACAAAGGTAAGCCTCTGTCTCTTGGAAGAACTGTAATTGCGGGAAGATTGGTGTAGGTATCCTGTCTAACTCGCTGCAAAAACGATATAATTTCTGATTTGCGTTCAGCGATTTGTTTTTGTAATGCTGGCGTTAGCACTCCTTTAGGAGCTTTACAACGTAATTTATTTCCCTCATACGAAACTTGAATATTGAGTTGACGCAATTGAGAGAGTAACTCAAATATACTTTGATTTTTTTTCATATTTCTATCTCTTCGATGCTTGTTTCTGAATCTTGGATCTCTTGTCCCACCCAATTAATCGTCTCAATGTAATCTGCTACACTATTAACGGTAGGGTTTTCAAAAAAATAACTTAGGGTTAAATCTATCTGGAATATTTGTTTAATTCTAGATATAACCCGAGTCGCTAATAGAGAATCTCCACCCATTTCAAAGAAGTTGTCATCAATACCAACTCGCTCAACATTCAGAAGGTTTTCCCATATACGAGCTAAATCTTGTTCAACAGGAGTACGAGGAGCAATAAAGTTTCGGGGCTGTGAAAATTGCAGGGAATCAGGAAGAGGAAGAGCCTGACGGTCAACTTTACCATTAGCCGACAAAGGAAAAGACACAAGTTTGACAAATTCCACCGGCAGCATATACTCAGGCAAACGCAATCGTAAATGCTGGCGCA
>NZ_JBHFNP010000319.1:0-12032 GCF_041929235.1 Microseira sp. BLCC-F43 | reverse complement strand
TCCCTCTGTTGTCCCGAACCTGAAGCTAGATTCTCACGTGTTACTCACCCGTCCGCCACTAGGGTATTTCTACCCCCGTTCGACTTGCATGTGTTAAGCAGACCGCCAGCGTTCATCCTGAGCCAGGATCAAACTCTCCGTATTAAAACCAGAATTAGTTTGTTTTGGCTGCCGGTGTCAAAAGACCCCGGTTTTTTTAATTTGTTTTTCTACGAGGCTTGTTTGGTTTTTGCTTTCAAACTATGCTTTTTTCATGGTTCGTTGCGCTTCTTGAGCGTCTCGCTTTCGCTTGGCTTTCTCTCGACCGCTTTACTAATCTAACAAGTCTATTAGGGTCTGTCAACCCCTTTGGGAAAATTTTTAAAAAAAGGCTGGAAGTCGCTTGTGACAAGGAATATGGGGTAGATTAGTCGTGGAAGAATAGAAAAACTCGCAAAAAAAGTTTTAGCTGTGACTGCGATCGCAAATCTACCCCCGGATATAGTGCTGCATCCCCTGCTACAGAGTTGGTTGATAGAAGATATCGGCAGGGGCGATCGCACCACTCAATCCCTCTTCACCAACGGCGTCGGCGTCGGACAAGCCGAGCTAATAGCCAAAGAACTTGGTATCGTTGCTGGGTTACCCATCGCCGCACGGGTATTCCAGCTTTTGAATCACCAGGTTAGCTTTGTCTCGCAGGTGGCTGAAGGACAGCCGTGTCAGAAAGGAGATGTAGTTGCTCGCCTTGAGGGGCGTTTAGATGCTTTACTGATGGGCGAACGGGTTGCTTTAAACTTGTTGATGCGGCTGAGTGGGATTGCCACCCTCACCCGTCAATATGTAGAGAAAATTGCAGATTTACCCGTGCAACTGGTGGATACTCGCAAAACAACCCCAGGGCTAAGATTGCTAGAAAAGTACGCGACTCAAGTGGGAGGGGCGGTGAATCACCGGATGGGGCTGGATGATGCGGTGATGATTAAGGATAACCATATTGAGGCGGCGGGAGGAATTGGCAATGCGATCGCTCGCATCCGAGGCAACATCCCCTATCCCCTCACGATTGAAGTCGAAACCGAAACCCTAGAGCAAGTACAAGCAGCCCTAAAACACGGTGCTGATATCATCATGTTGGATAACATGCCCCTCGATTTGATGCGCCAAGCCGTGCAGACGATTCGCGCAACCAATAAGCGCATCAAAATTGAAGCATCGGGCAACATTACCTTGGAAACGATTCGCGCCGTAGCCGAAACTGGCGTAGACTACATTTCCAGCAGCGCCCCGATTACTCGCTCAACTTGGCTAGATTTGAGCATGAACATAGATGTTAGTACGATGGAATAGAGCAGTACCCTGCTTGATTCTGCCGCCAAACCCCAATGAACCCTACTCTCGAAAAACTCAAAAATCAATTTGAACTAGCTCTAGTCGCAGCCTTTGGCTCTGACTATTCTGGGGTAGATCCCATGTTGGTGTCTGCTAGTAACCCCAAATTTGGCGATTATCAGTCGAATGCAGCTTTGTCCCTGGCTAAGCAGTTAGGAAAACCGCCTCGCGCCATCGCTGAAACCATCATCCAGCATCTAGATGTCTCGGATATCTGCGACACACCCTCTGTAGCAGGGCCAGGTTTTATCAATTTCACCATAAAACCGGCATACCTGGAAGCGCAGCTAAATGCTATTCAAACAGATTCTCGCTTGGGAATCCCACTGGCGAAAAATCCCAAACGGGTAGTTGTCGATTTTTCCAGCCCCAATATTGCTAAGGAAATGCACGTCGGACACCTGCGTTCGACTATTATTGGAGATTGCATTGCCCGAATTTTAGAATTTCAAGGTGAAGATGTCCTGCGGTTGAATCATGTAGGCGATTGGGGAACTCAATTCGGCATGTTAATTGCTTACTTGAGAGAAGTTTGCCCGGAAGCTTTGACAACTGCTAATGCTTTGGATTTGGGCGATTTAGTGACTTTTTATAAAAAGGCTAAACAGCGGTTTGATGCAGATGAAGCATTTCAAGAAATTGCCAGACAAGAAGTCGTTAAGCTGCAAGCAGGGGCAGAAGATTCTCGGCGGGCGTGGCAGTTGCTGTGCGAACAATCTAGACGAGAGTTTCAAGTTATTTATAACTGTCTCGATATACATCTAACAGAACGGGGTGAATCGTTTTATAATCCTTTGTTGCCAGCAGTTGTAGAAGACCTAGAAAAAGCGGGTTTGTTGGTAGAAGATGCAGGGGCTAAATGCGTTTTTCTGGAAGGATTTACTAACAAAGATGGTCAGCCTCTACCCTTAATTGTACAAAAGTCGGATGGGGGATACAATTACGCTACAACCGACCTAGCGGCGCTGCGCTACCGGATTCAACAGGATAATGCTGAGCGAATTATATATGTTACCGATGCTGGTCAAGCAAACCACTTTGCTGGAGTATTACAGGTAGCAAGAAAGGCTGGGTGGATTCCTGATAACGTGGAGATAGATCACGTTCCTTTTGGCTTGGTCTTGGGAGAAGATGGGAAAAAGCTGAAAACCCGCTCTGGGGAAACGGTGCGACTTAAAGATTTGCTCGATGAAGCGATCGCACACGCCCGTGCCGACCTCGAAGCTAGACTGAAAGAAGAAGGTCGTGAGGAATCTGAAGACTTCATTGCTAATGTTGCCAAAGTAATTGGTATCAGCGCTGTCAAATATGCCGATCTTAGCCAAAACCGCAACAGCAATTACATCTTCAGCTACGACAAAATGCTAGCCCTTCAAGGCAATACTGCACCTTATTTGCTTTATGCCTATGTGCGAATTCAAGGAATTAGTCGCAAAGGTAATATTGATTTCGATAATTTGGGAACAGATGCCAAAATTCTGTTGCAGGAAGAAGCTGAGTTGGTGTTAGCCAAGCATTTATTGCAGCTGGGTGAGGTTGTTAGTAAAGTTGAGCAAGATTTGCTCCCCAATCGCCTTTGCGAATATTTGTACGAACTGAGCAAGAAGTTCAATCAGTTTTTTGAACAATGTCCTGTCCTTTGGTCAGAAGAACCTGTGCGGACATCTCGATTAATGTTGTGCGATTTAACGGATCAAACGCTAAAACTAGGATTATCATTGCTCGGAATCCAAGTACTTGATAGGATGTAAAAATTGAAGCATTTATTCGCGGTCTTCGCGTCTTTGCGGTTTTTTAACAAACCACAAAGACACGAAGGTCACAAAGTTTTGTTTTGCTGTTGTACAATTCGCTGTTGATACTCTTGCTCAGTCATCAATTCTTGCGTGCTTTCAACCCGATCTATAAATACGATTCCGTCTAAGTGGTCGTATTCGTGTTGAAAGATTCTGGCGACAAAATCTGTCAATTCTTGCCGATGCAGCTTGCCATCGCGACTGGTATATTCGACTTCAATTGCTTGATATCTGGGCACTAATCCTCGAATCCCTGGAACGCTGAGACAGCCTTCCCAACCTTTCACAACCTCTGTAGAATGACCAATAATTCGAGGATTAATCATCGCCGTCGGTTCCATTGTTGGGGCGTTGGGATACCTGGGATTTGGACGCGATGCGACGATAAATAAGCGATAAGATTCAGCAACTTGAGGGGAAGCAATTCCCACGCCGTTTGCTTTGGCGACGGTTGCAATTAATTCATCTATCAATGTTTGAATGCACTCATCGGCAAGATTGTCAATGGGTTTAGCTTGCTGGCGTAGGATGGGATTGCCTAATTGAATGATTTCTAGGATTTCAGACATAGGTAGATTAGGTTGTGAAATGCGTTCGCGCAGCGTGCCGGAGGCATATCGCTTAACTTAACCCTATCAGTACTTACGCAGTGGTTGCGGTGCGTTAGCGAAGCGTAACGCACCCTACTAACGACTTTGGCGGGCAGGAAGCGCACCAAGCTCGACTTCGCCCTGCTGAAGTTGTCCATCGCGTTGGAATTCGATCGGCAAGCGATCGCCTACTTTACGCTTTTCAATCGCTTGCTGAAGTTTATCAGTTGTCGTGACAGCTTGATTATCCAGTTTTTGAATTACATCTCCAGGCTTAATTCCAGCCTTATCAGCAGGAGAATCACGCGCCACCCTTAAAACTAACACTCCCCGATCCGCCGCTACAATTAATCTGCCATCAGTAGCATTTTTGATTCTTTCTTTAACTTCAGGCGAGAGCGTCACCATTTGAATGCCTAAAAAAGGATGTTGAACTCTGCCTGTCGCAATCAACTGTTGAGCAATCTGTTGGGCGCGATTAATCGGTATGGCAAATCCTAAACCTTGCGCGCCGCCAATAATCGCCGTATTAATACCAATTACCTCACCGCGACCATTTAATAAAGGGCCGCCAGAGTTACCGGGATTAATTGCCGCATCGGTTTGAATAAAACCAATCCGCTTATCGGGTGCGCCGACTTGGGAACTCGTTCTATCTGTAGCGCTGATTACACCTACGGTTACAGTTTTATCTAAACCCAGAGGACTGCCGATAGCGATCGCCCATTCTCCCACTTGTAGCCCATCGGAATTCCCCAGAGCAACCGTTGGCAACTTACTCGCTGGAATCTTAACAACTGCGATATCCGTCACGGGGTCATCGCCTAAAACTTTACCTTCAAATTCGCGCCCATCGCGCAGCGTCACCAATACCCGATCGGCACCACCCACGACGTGAGCATTGGTCAAAATCTGACCGGCAGCATTAATAATAAAGCCCGATCCTGTTCCCCGCACTGTCCTTTCAGGTGGCGGCGCATCTGGAGAACCAAAAAATCTGCGGTAAAACGGATCGCTAAAACCTTCTGGAACTCGGCTTCTTACCGTTTTTGCTGCATCGATTCTTACCACAGCAGGCCCCACCTTGTCCACCACGGCGACCACAAAGTTAGAAGGCGTCGCGGGGATAGCAGCAACCGGAGGACTGTTATTATTAGCTGCACTGACTGAATTGCTAGGCGCTTCGGGTGTGGACTCTGGAACCGAAGTTGATTTAGGAGGCGTCGAACAACCACCCAACAAGGCGACGCCTGCTGTCACCAGTAGCAGTAAGTGACCGATAACTGGTTTTTTCCCACAGAGCTTGCGCGATCGCATAATCTTGCCGACTCTAGTTTCTATACTTCTATCTTAATCTGGGGGCAAAGGAGAGCGATAAAACTCACTTTGGCAGACAGGACTTACGCAAACACCAAAGTTTCTCCGAAAAATCGTTGGTTTGGCAAGGAGAGATTGACGCAGAAACAAAGGCGATCAGATCGTAGTGCGTAAGTCCTGGTAGATTTTGTGACGTTAGGGTTGCGGCAAAATCTGCACAACTTCTGGGTTGTTCTACAAAGGGGAGTTAATTTCAGCCAAACTCCACAACGAAAGTATCTCCGATATCCCGATTAATTAAGTCGCTTTTTCAAGGCTTCAAAGATTCTTCATCCTGCCATCTGCATCAGCCACGATCTATCAATTATTACCCAAAACTTATTTGAATTAAAATTAACTGCCAGCGGGAGCGCGCGCTAACAAATTATATGATGTCCGCCTAATTACCCTTAATAAAAATATCAGAGCGTAACCGTGTCACCGTGTCACCGCGTCATTCCTAACTATTGCTATTTAACCGGACATGATATTACTTGATGACTCAGCGTTCGCGAAGCGGAAGGGAGGCATATCGTGCTGGCAAAAACATACTAAAGTAGTAAAGAAAATTCAACTTTACCCTGTCGAGGTTAACAACGGTCAGATATGAAACCCAAAATAATGACAACTATAGCACTTATTGCCAGCATCAGTGCAGCTACTCCTACTATCGTTTTCTCCCAACCTAACAAACGTCCCAACAGCTTCACACCGGGGTTTTGGCAACCCCAAGCACAAGTTGACCCCAACCGTCCAATTACGGTTATTCTTTTAAATCAAGCAGATATTCCGGTCAGCTATAGTCTGACTCCGGCACCGGAAAGTGTCTTGCCTCCTGGCGGCACCGCCAATATCAGCGTCAGTAATATTAGCCGCATCTCTGATATTGCCAATATAAATATTTACGCCCGCGATGAATTGGTATACGATTACAATGCAAACCCTACGGATAACCAAGTCTTTGTCCGCATCCGCCGCGCTGGGAGATTAGCTAGAGCGGATAAGTCTGTCTATATTGATGAACAAGGACGGGTTTATTCTTTTTAGAGATTGGTAATAGGTAATGGGTAATAGGTAATAGGTAATTGGTTGTTTTTTCTGCCAATTACCTATTACCAGAAACCCGGTTTCTTTGTAGATGTCTCGTTTTTACCAGAAACCGGGTTTCTTGGCTTTAAACCAATTGATTCAACCAAGCATCGATATCAACGGCTAACTTTTGAGCCAACCGCAGTAACGGACGCATTTGCAGTAAATCTACGCGGCAGGATACGTCGCCTTGAGCGGGTGACCAATTTAACCCAGCCTGGAGATACTGAGGCATAATTTGGTGGTTGAGGCAACTGTAGTAGATCTCCTGAGCGCGGTCAAGAGATAATCCCAGGTTTAGCTTTTGTCCTACTTCGATCGTGCGCTCGATGCGTTGCACGTCGGATTCCAAGGTAGCAGGATTCGAGTCGTGCAGCAGATGCCAAAGCGATCGCAAGATCATCCGCTCTAAAGTTTTCTTTGCTTCGGGGATATTGAGTTGACAGCGGAACAGTTTTGCTTCTTGGGCGATCCCTTCTAATTCTGTCAGTTGAATCCAACCTTTTTCACTTCCACCATCGATCTCGCTCATATCCCGCTCGAGCGATCGCGCTGCCTCTAGTGCCCGATGACACAATGCCATTTCTGCCGCTACTTGCAACTCTGGCGGTACTGGCAATTCATCCCGGTAAAACGCCATCAAAACTGCATAGTTATCTCGGTACACCTGAGTATAAAGTTGATCCAACCGCTTCAGGGTTTCCCGACTCAACAGCCGCATGATCCGATGCCGTTCTTCGGCAAACAAGTTTTGCAAGCTATAGGGGTGCGTTGCCCCACCATCTGCATCTTTAAACAGCCGGTGCATTGCCAAAATCGTGTGTGCCGCCCCGGCGTGCTTGATCGCCTCAAATAGCTCGTGTTTCAATTCGCTGTAGGCGCGACGCCCTGCAAACGGTTGAATGCAACAGTGGAAATCCCATCCCCCTAAGTGCAGCACGGCAAAAACTACATGTTCGCTTTCCCAGGTAATTTCCGATACCAGCTGCAATTGACCTACCGCCAAGCTCAGCGGCCCCATGCTTTGCAGTTGGTAATCGATTTGCTGTGCGGTATAACAATATACTCGATGTTCTGTAGGATAGGCGGTGAAAAGGGAAGAAATCGCGTAGTGGGCGGCGACTTGCTTTAAGCTTACCTGGGCGGATAAGACCAATTCCCGGTATACTTCAGCACCGTTCTTGTATTGGTCAACGTTGGTGGGTGCAAAACTCAACTGGCGGATAAACTCTTTTTCCAACTGTACCCCAGCCACTTCCCCAGCCAATTCGATGGCGCGGGCGGCATAGCGGAGAATTTGCACGCCTTCGGGACGCGAGAGTTCTTCAAAAAACCAACCGCAACTGGTAAACATCAGCAAGCTGTGGCGCTGCATTTCCAATACGCGCAGGGCGTCGATCTCTGCTGCGTGGGTGAGTTTTTGGATGCAGTGGCGTTGGAGGAAACTTTCGACATTAGCTTTTGAGCGATCGCGTATCACCCCAATATATTCATCCCGCGCTTGCCACGGATCGCGGAATATATTGCTCCCGACTTGTTCGTACACTTCAATTAAGCGATCGCGCAGCCAATTAAGTGAATCGCGCAAAGGACGCCGCCATTTTTGATGCCAGCCGTTCTGCGCGCCGCAGCCGCAATCATCTTGCCAGCGCCCGACGCCGTGGCCGCAACTCCAAGCGGTTACCGGCTTGAGTTCGACTTCCCAAGTCGGGGGAAACATGCTGAGGTAATGGGCATAATTGGTTACAGACCAACCGCGCTGGGGAAATTCTTGAGTAAACGCATAGGCGAGACAGCGTTCTTTTTCCCGTTTGTGGTGACCGAAAGTTTCCCCATCAGTTGCGACGGCGATCAGTTGACTGGTGCGCCCGCCTTGAATCGCGCCGCCAATTCGCCCTGCTAGGTGATGGGTACTGTTGAGGACATCGCCGAAGCCGAGATCCCGCGAGATCGGCCCATCGTAGAAGAAGATATCGATATAGTCTTTTGTGCGTTCGCCCCTCGGCAAGAAACAGCGATAGGGGCGCGTCGGATCGATCTGGGATCCGCCAATTTCGATCCAGTGGGGTGCAGGCTGTTCTTTACTAGCAATGGGACGACAGCGCAACGCTTGGGAAGGTGCCAGAACAATAAAGCGGATGTTCTCTGCAATTAAAGCTTCTAAAGTGGGATAGTCTACCGCTGTTTCCGCCAGCCACATGCCTTCCGGATCGCGCCCGAAGCGGGAGCGGAAATCTGCCTTAGCCCAGCGAATTTGGGTGTATTTATCGCGTTCGTTGGCAAGGGGCAGGATGATGTGATTGTATACTTGCGCGATCGCATTCCCATGCCCGGAAAACCGCATGGCGCTTTTCCGGTCCGCTTCCAGAATCCGCTGATAAACCTCCACATCATACCGTTCCAGCCACGACATCAGCGTCGGGCCGATATTAAAGCTCATGTACTCGTAATTATTTACAATGCCCACGAGTTGGCCTTTTTCGTTCAAAATCCTGGCAAACGCATTCGGGCGATAGCATTCGTGATGAATGCGCTCGTTCCAATCGTGGAAAGGCGTCGCACTCGGCTGGCGCTCGATCGCATCCAAGTAGGGATTCTCGCGCGGCGGCTGGTAAAAATGACCGTGGACAGTCACGAAAACGCCCGTTTTTGCAACGGACTCAGTTTTCGGATTTGTAACGGGCGTTAACGGAGCAACACTTCCTAATTCTTCAGTTAAGGAAGCTGGCACATTACCGTAAGCATTCATAGTCTAGCGTCCAATTTGAAACAATAAAAACAATCAAAAACCGCCTGGCGCTGGCTCAAAAGCCTTCAAGGCCGCACAATTATCGCTGGGAATCAAAACCTTTCAATTGCTCTCAGACTCCTGTAGAGATTACAACGCACCCGCGCCCCTATAACCAAGCCGAGATCTGAATGCATTTACCAGCAAAAATAATGACTTGGCATTATTGTCAATTTAATCACGATTTTGATAGAAACCAAGATATTTTTAACGGTATTTAATAGTTTTTACCGAAAACTTAGCAAATAAAGACAATTTGTAAAAATTTCGTAAATGCGGTTGACAAGCTCTGGGGCGTTTGTAGTAAGGAATGCAGGTCATAATTCACCGAAGGCACTCTTTGCCGCTGCGTACTCCTTACTACTGACAACTGACCGCTAACCACTGACAATAGACAATGAATTTGAACAAACGACAACAGACATTGAATGCTGACCAAAGAAAATATCTTCTTAGTGCTTTTGCTGTTCATCCCCATATCCCTTGCAGCTGAGTTCTTGCATTGGGGGCCGCTGGTAGTATTTATTACCTCCGCGATGGCTATCCTGCCTTTAGCGGCTTGGATGGGTACTGCTACCGAAGAAATCGCCGTCGTCCTCGGTCCGTCCCTGGGCGGGCTTTTAAACGCTACCTTTGGCAACGCCACCGAATTGATTATCGGCTTAGTTGCACTCAACGCCGGATTAATCGATGTTGTGAAAGCAAGCATCACGGGTTCGATTATCGGCAACTTGCTTTTGGTGATGGGACTTGCCATGCTTTTGGGAGGACTGCGGTACAAAGAGCAGGAATTTCAGCCAATTGTCGCCCGCGTCAATGCTTCGGCGATGAACTTGGCTGTCATTGCCCTTTTGCTACCGACAGCGATGAATTACACCTCCTCTGGGATTGGTGAAGTCACGCTTCAGCGTCTTAGCGATGGGGTGGCGATTGTTTTAATCCTGGTGTACTCGCTAACGCTGCTGTTTTCGATGAAAACCCACACCTATCTTTACGATGTGGGGATAGCAGAAATGGAACCCGAAGAGTTAGCCGAAGCGAATCTCGCCCCCGATCAACCCCCGCAACACGAGGTTAATTTGTGGTTGTGGGTAGGCGTGTTATTTGCATCCACCATCATGGTAGCCGTCGAGTCGGAAATGCTCGTTGGTACTCTAGAAGAAGCTACAGCCCGTTTGGGGTTAACCGCTTTGTTTACTGGGGTTATCGTCGTTCCCATTGTGGGTAATGCGGCGGAACACGCTACAGCCGTTACGGTGGCGATGAAAAATAAGATGGATCTGTCGGTTTCCGTAGCAGTAGGATCGAGCTTGCAAATTGCTTTGTTTGTCGCTCCCGTTCTGGTTCTAGCAGGTTGGCTGTTGGGAAAACCAATGGATTTAGACTTCAACCCGTTTGAAGTGGTGGCTGTAACTGTATCCGTGTTAATTGCTAATTCGATTAGTTCCGATGGGCGCTCAAATTGGCTAGAGGGTACGCTGCTGTTAGCAGCTTATACAGTTTTGGGATTAGCGTTCTACTTCCATCCAGTGATTGATGGGATTGGCTAAGCTCGCAGCTTGAAAAAAAAAGTCAACTGAAACCCGGTTTCTCTCTACCCAGAAACCCGGTTTCTAGGATAGTCGCGCCTAAGTCCTCAACTGAAACCGGGTTTCTAGAGCTAGAAATCCGGTTTTTTTACCAAGCTAACCTTAACATTTATTTATGTACAAACCTGGAAAAAAGTGCGATACTTGAGTTGAGGGTAAGCGACCCTCGTTTTAAAAGATATCTATTCCATTCCCTACCAAACTGTACAGGCTGTATAGATAAGAAACAAATAGGATGTAAACAGAATAGGTTGGAATAGACCAAGCCCTTAAGGACTTAAATTAAAGTTGAGTCAGGAGTAGTTTCTACCGTTCAGGAGTGGCTTCTACCGTGAGTCTCCTATGAACTTTTGAAACACATTTTGAGAGGATTTACTATGACTGAAGCAACAGCAACCATTGGTCTGCCAATGCTGCAAAAAGGTAGCGCAGGCGATGCCGTCCGAATTTTACAGCGGCTGTTGACTTTTCAAGGCTTTCCTACAACAGTAGACGGGCAATTTGGGCCGAAGACAGAAGCCCAAGTGAAAGCTTTCCAAAAAGCCCGTAAATTGAAAGAAGATGGCATTGTCGGGCCGAAGACTTGGCGTGAATTGAGCGAATTGTCGTAAGACGTTGGTGTGAGATCTCAAACTCAAGAAACCGGGTTTGTCAACAAAAGAAACCCGGTTTCTTAGAGAAACCGGGTTTCTGGTTTCTGCATAGAGATGAAAAGTGAGAGCGATTGTGCGATCGCAGACCCTACCCTCAGCACGGGAAATCGTTAGCAGAACGCGATCGCTTGTTGTTTCGTCGCTTTCTACAAATCAATAGACCGTTATCAAGGCCAAGTGTAGGAACCTATTTACATTTGAACAATTTTTTTTGGCAACCGTTTCACCCGTTTGAGGTATTTTTGCCAAAAATAAACCTGAAAAAGCTTGGGGTGCAAAAGTACCCTACTGGGTACTGCGGAACAGAGACAAACAGAATTACCTTTGAAATGTAGAGACAAACACCACCTGGAGGCATTAAAAATGCAATCAGTCGATCAAGTCCAAGCAACTCGTTCTTTACCAACTCTGCGTCTCGGTAGCAAAGGCGATGATGTCAAATACCTGCAAGGTCTACTGAACTATCATGACTACACTGTAACCGTTGACGGTATCTTTGGGAAGAAAAACGAAGCCGCTGTCAAACAATTCCAGAAAAGCCGTGGTTTGAAGGTCGATGGAATTGTTGGACAGAAGACTTGGAACGAATTGCTCGCCGAATCTGGGTGCTAATTAAGTTATCATCAACCATTTGCAATTCTTGTCAACCACGCATTAAATTTTGGAGAAATTAACCATGCAAGCTAACATCGAACCCGCCGCCACTGGTATCAACATGCCCGTTCTCAAACAAGGTGATTCTGGTGAAGCCGTCCGCTTCCTAGAACAGCTGCTGATCTGTTATGGCTACCCTAATTCAT
>NZ_JBHFNP010000318.1:0-28639 GCF_041929235.1 Microseira sp. BLCC-F43 | reverse complement strand
ATTGCCATAAAGCTTGCGTCAAATACCAAAATATATGCGCGAATTACTGAAATGAGAAAGCGAACAGGCAAAAGCAGAAAGCAGATTGCCATAAAGCTTGCGTCAAATACCAAAATATATGCGCGAATTACTGAAATGAGAAAGCGAACAGGCAAAAGCAGAAAGCAGATTGCCATAAAGCTTGCCTCAAATACCAAAATGAATGCGCGAATTACTGAAATGAGAAAGCGAACAGGCAAAAGCAGAAAGCAGATTGCCTGTGTGAGTATTGCCAGAAGAAAGAGAAAGTCGGTTTTGGGCATTTGCCCTTGGTGCTGGAATTTACACCGCTATTTTATTGACTTGGTTGAAAACCCGGAGTAGTTTCTAGGGAAAGTTGTCACCCCCGCATCTGAATAACTTTAGACTGGATCTCAAACTCCGGAATCTGCTGAAGTCGAGTTTCGCTCAGATTATACTGCTCGCAAACTAAGCTGATACGAGCCTGTGAACTTTTAACTTGATTCACCGAATGTGTCAAATCACCGCGAAAATAAAGCAGGGTATTGGTTTGAGGCTGAATCTGACCAACTTTGTTTCCACGTTCCTGGAGTACCAGTTCTCCTCCTTGCAGGTCAGATGGCACTTGGACATAAAGAACACTCACAATAATTGGAATGGCGATCAACTGATTATAGTCAGAAAGACTACAGTCAACGTGTGGCTCTACACGAGTTCCCCCCTCTAGTACTAGGGGATTGAGATAAAATGCATTGCAGTCAGGCATCAGGGCAACTCTCAAATACGGTTGGAAGAAGGGAAAGTGCCGTTCAACTTCACCGATGCCTGAGCGTTTAAAGACTAACGAAAATCCTTTAGTTCCGGCAAAGCTTTCACTTAGTTGACTCGCTGCTAAATAGGGGGAAGATAGGATTTCCATTCGCAAAGATTCCAGGTAGTCAAGGGGAAATATTTTTGACTTTAACGAGTAATATGTATTGAGAAGTAGTATCATAAATTCAATCTCTCTATTAACTCAAGTTGCTAGTTATGCTCATGGCTCATGGCTCATGGCTCATGGAGGATATTATTGTTGTGTTCTTTACATCTCGCCAGCAATTAGCTATTAGCAACGCCCAAGTTTATAAATAGCAACTTGCGTTATTATATCTCCAGAAAAAGTTACCATTATTGTTCGCAGGAAATAGGCAAAGTTAGCATATTCCTAAACCTGAGATCTTGCACCTTGAGGCAGAGCCTCAGTATTCTCGTTCCCAGGTTGAACCTGGGAACGAGATCCGGTGGGCTGCTGCCTCCCGTGGTGCAAGATGTGAGAAACAGAACATTGCCCACCAGCGAGGATAGACCTGAATCCTGACACAGTATTTATTTGTTCTGTAGAGACGTTACATGTAACGTCTCTACAAGGTAGACAGTGCCAAATGTCATCCGACGTTGATTTGTTGCACCTCTTTACTCTCTGAGTGATTAGGTTCCTTCCATCGCCTAACAAGATGATTTCCTAGCTTCATCAGAACAGTTTTACTCTCATGGCATATTGAACTGTTGCCATTACTTTGCGCCCATTTTTCTACTTCTCGATGCCTCACAGTCTCGAAAATCTCCTTAGCTGGAAATTTTAGAATGAGAGGGTCTGCTAGAGAATTTTCTCGAGGTTTAGTAATTCCATATTTAGTCGCTATATAGATTTTTTTGAAGCTGCGACCGTAGCCCCCTTGACTGGCATAATCCCACCCTTTGATTTGTTGCAAAAGACCGTATAAACTTGAAGCTGTAATGCAGGTAAAGAAATTAGCCAAAGGATTCCGTCCTGCTTGTGCTTGAATGTTATCTTGCGAAAAATCAAAGAACCATTGTTTACGGGAATCTGGAAAAACTATTTCTAGTTGATAAATTACTTGCCAATGGCAATGATCTAGGAAAAGGGAATCTTTCTTTTCCATGATAAACTTAGGCAGATGTAAGCAGACTTCTTCATTAATTGCCTCTCTCATCTCATCGAGATTATAATTATCTGGATTGTCGTCAATTAGGTTATTCCCTACATTTATCGGTGAAAAAACTAAGCTGTCTCTATCATCCTCAACCTTTTTGACAAATTGACACATTTCTTTGAGGTGACTAAACTCGCCGTTTTTAAAGGCTATTATGTCCCCTGGATCGAAAGCAAAGACGTTTTCTTCTATTTCTGGGTAAACCATTTTCACATCTTTACAGAATTGTTCTCGCGTTACTGGGAATACAATTTGGTTCAGCCAAGATGACCCATTGATGAATTTGAAGCCATTGGCTCCGGGAGCGATCGCCTTTGGTTTAATAAAACTTATTAGCTGAAGCAACTGGCTGTATTCAGAGTAAGGAAAGGACAAACTCTGATTAGTGTGGTAATTAGTTTCTAACATTGGTTGCCAGCCTGCCAATAAGAAGTCAATCTGGGGATAGTGAGATTTTACCAAACTAATTGTATCTAAGCTGACTGCGGTGTCTACTTGATTCCAGCAAACCCCCGAGCGATCGGCAAATACTATGCCATACTCAGGAACGCGATTGTCAGAGCGAGTTGCTAAAAGACTGGTAGCTCCCAGCTTAACTTCACTAAAATCGCTCAAATGATAGATTTGCGAATATCCCAATTTGCGGAGACAAGTTTCTATCAGTTTGTCCTTGGGAATTAGGACATCGACTGTTTTTGGTAGATAGGCAAGGGAGCGAATGTCAAAGTGATCCAGATGGTGGTGAGATATAATTAGCAGGTCGAATTCCGGCAGGAGTTCATGAATCACCTCTCGCTTCGGACATACATCCTCTATGCCTTCGGCGTGGGGGTCCCAAAGCACCGGGTCCATAAGAATTTTGCAATCTTGGGTTTCTACAAATATTGAAGCGTGTCCAATCATGTGAATTTGCATGGCTCACCTCTGTTGTTAATAAGATTCTGACTTTGGCAGAAAGCGGAACGCTACATTAGAAGAATATCCGACGCCTGTGCCACTCCCCGATTAAGAAGTGATAAGCTGCTCCGCATTTAAATCGAATAAAGAGACGGGGCTTGCATGCCCATCCCACAAGAATCTCAGAAAAATTGACTGTAAAATTAGATGCGTAGCAGCTTATCGTTGACCGTTGCTAAGGAATTACGACCTGTAGGGGCTTTTTCCCAATTAGCCATTAGCAAGCTCGCAATTACCAAGAAAGGCCGATCGTTCCGATGCAACCGGACATGATATGATTTGATAACGCCAACTATTTACAAGTTTGCTGAAAACTTTACAGGGTTACAAGGCAAAATCTTTCGGTAAAATTATCAGTTTTTTCGTTGTTGTCAGAATAGGTAGTGATATCGTGTCCCTGAGCAACGGTTGTGTAACTGCTAATAGCTAATCGCTAATGGCTGCTCTGGAGGCAATTGAATTGCGAGCAATTAGCAAGCGAGCAATTAGCCATCCATACACTACCGATACCTAAGGACATGATATGAGAACGAAGCGATAAGCGCTCGCATATCCTTAACTATTAGACCTCTCCAAAAAAGAAGCTCAAGGGCAGGCAGGATGCCCACCCCACAAGAAGTTGAATGCGATCGCAGCTCGATGAGTTCAAGATTCTATATGTAGGGTGCGTTAGCGATAGCGTAACGCACCTTACACCATATTTAATGTCGGCGTAAGTCCTGAGGCAAAGGCTGCGTAGGCAGCCTTTGTTTGTATAGCCGCGCCTTCAGGCGTTAGGCAGTGGGTGAGAGCGCTTCAGGAATAGAGCGATCGCAACAGCAACGCACAGCAAGGCTGGGATGGCGGAAGGTTCGGGGACTGGTTTTGGTTCCACGCCCAGTGCGGCGATCGCTTTATCTCCCCGAATCAAGCCAAAGCCATATCTGGAGTCGAAACCAGACGAAGGGCTAACAGCCGTATTTCTCAGAACGCTATAGATCTCAGTGGGCGTTGCAGTTGGGTCTCCTTGCAGTAACAGCGCAGCTACCGCAGCCGTATATGGAGCCGACGCGGAGGTACCGAAGAAGCTGAAGAAGCCGGGGTTGATATCGCGACGAGAGCCTCCACCCAAATCGAAGGAAATAGGTAGCGCATCCGGAGCCACAACATCAGGCTTGAACAAACCAGGGTTACCTTGGGAAGAAAAGGGTTGTATTTGCCCCTGGTCTACAACAACACCGAACGCTCGGTTGAAGTAGGATGGCTCGCTGCCGTAGTACACTGCTCCAACGGTCAGCGCATTTGGGTTGTTTGCGTGCCCGTATATTGGAAAGTCGGATGCATTACCAGCGTCAGTGAAGTAAGAAATCCCTTGATTGAATGCCCCGGTAATCGCCTGGTTGATTGGCCCGTTCGGAGGCTCGAGATCTAACAAATCTGGGGGTACATCAGGAGTATCCTGAGGGTTATAACCGATATCATCGACGATGATGTCAGCCCCGGCAGCCGCTAGAGCCTGAATGCCTTGAGCTAATTCATCCACGCCGCCCACACCTGTGTGGAACACCAAGTTAGCACCTGGAGCCACAGCATGGATCAGTTGCGCTATGGCGCGACCTTCATCCCCCGCACCTGGCTCGGAGTACTCCTTTAGCACGTTAATGCCAGATGGTAGGTAGCCGTTGGCTATGTTAGTTGCATAGGTATCCAGGTTGCCAGAGATATCAAAGGTTTCTGCTGTGTTGAAGCTATCGGATAGGAAACCGATAGTGATTCCGGTGCCGTCTAGATTGTAGCGATCGCGCAAAACATCAACCCCTGTAGCTTTGGCTGCTGGTTCAATCGGCAGGGTGAACGTAGCCGCCTGGACTTGAGCAACAAAGCTCCCAAGTACAGCGGTTGTTGCGATCGCCCCTGACGTAACAATTTTCTGTAGGAGTCTCAAATCTCTCATAGCGTTTAAGAACCTTGAAGTATAGAAGTTCTCAGCATTAAGGTTAGGTTTAATTTTCTTAAAAAACTGAGCGAAAGTAAACCCACTGAACGCAGAGGAATTTTCTTGGCTGGGTTCACTGGGTTAGAGCAGTTTGTACTTACTGCTGATTACTGGTGTGCTAAGCTTACGCTTACACCAAGTCGTTAGCATTTCTCTTGCAGATAAGGGTCCACAATATCTTCTTTACCTCATATTCTTTGGTCGAAAAAATGCAATTACCACCTGCCACTGACTCCAGGGCTTCTTCGGATAATTCTCCTTCAGCTACAGATGGAGCCGGGTTATTTGGCAGTACTAAGTAAACCTTGTTAGCAGTTTCATGGATGACTTCGATTTCCAGGCCTTTTGGCATTTCTTCACCGGACTCTCTTGCATAAACTGCCTTGGGATTGCTGAGCAATTCTTGCTTGAAGTTCTCATCTTCCAAAGCTCGATCAATTAGCTTTTGCTCGAACTCGAACCGGGTGTTCATGGCTTGAGAGATGATTTGTTTCATTTGTTCGTGCATTTTATTTTCTCCTTACTATCTTCTGTCAATCTGGTTTTGACACTAACCAGAGTATCGAGGCTAAAATAGACCGTCAATTCAATTTCTTTAGGACTGCACCAAAATAAATCAGAGTCAATCAAACCTAAAAAAATGCGAGCAATACCGAAAAATTTTGAATGGCGAGTTGCAGCTCGTCTCCTTTAAGCTAAAAGTCTAGATCTGTAGCTTTAGCTGCCGATTTAATCGGCAGAGTGAAGGTAGCAGCTTGCACAGAAACAACGAAGCTGCCGAATGCAGCAGTCGTTGCGATCGCCCCTGACGTAACAATTCTTTTGAAGAGTCTCAAATCTCTCATAATGTTATATGAATTCTGATGAAAGTAAACCCAGTGAAACCAGAAGGATTCTCTATCGGGGTTCACTGGGTTAGATTGGTACAAAACACCATAGATAGATGTTCTGCGTAAGTCCTGTGGTGTGCTAAACAAGTGGCACTACACTAGGTCGTTGGCACCGCGCAATATGCTCCCGAAAAAGCACTTTTTGATACATGACCCAAATAAGCAGACACCACCTGCCACCGCCTCCAGTGCTTCCTCAGATAATTCTCCTTCAGTAGCAGTTGAAGCCGGGTTATTTGGAAGTACTAAGTAAACTTTGTTTGGAGTTTCCTGAATGACTTCGATTTCCAAGTCAGTTGGCAGTTTTTCGCCTGACTCTTTCGCATAAACTGCCTTGGGATTGCTGAGCAACTCTTGCTTGAAGTTCTCATCTTCCAAAGCTCGCTCAATTAGCTGACGCTCGAACTCGAACCGGGTGTTCATGGCTTGAGAGATGATTTGTTTCATTTGTTCGTGCATTTTATTTTCTCCTTATTATCTTCTGTCAATCTGGTCTTGACACTAACCAGAGTATCGAGGATAAAATAGACCGTCAATTCAATTTCTTTAGGACTGCACCAAAATAAATCAGAGCCAATCAAATCCAGGACTTACGCAAAGAAACCAGGTTTCTATGAAAAAAAGAAACCCGGTTTTTGGCGTAAGTCCTGAAAACTAAAAAAATGCCACGAATACCGAAAAATTTGGCATTGCGAGTTGCAGCTAGTCTCCTTTAAGCTAAAAGTCTAGATCTGTAGCTTTAGCTGCCGATTCAATCGGTAGAGTGAAGGTAGCAGCTTGCACCACGGCAACGAAGCTTCCGAATGCAGTGGTTGTTGCGATCGCTCGTGATATAACAATTCTTTTGAAGAGTCTCAAATCTCTCATAATGTTATATGAATTCTGATGAAAGTAAACCCAGTGAACGCAGAAACATTCTTTGTCAAGGCTCACTGGGTTAGAAAAGTTTGCATTTACTTCTGATGACGGCGTACTAAACTTACGCTTACGCTAAGCCGTTGGCGTTGTGAACCCGAGACCAAAGTATGCATTTTTCATCTGTTCGAATTCTTAGTGAAGGCCAAATACAAACATCGAGAGACACACCACCTGCGACTGCTTCCAAAGCTTCCTCAGATAATACTTCCTCATAGCCAGCCTGCTCGGGGTTATTTGGAAGCACTAAATAGACCTTATTTGCAGTTTCTTGAATTACTTCGATTTCCAAGTCATTTGGCATTTATTCACCCGACTCTCTTGCATAAACTGCCTTGGGATTGCTGAGCAATTCTTGCTTGAAGGTTTCATCTTCCAAAGCTCGCTCAATCAGCTTGCGCTCGAACTCGAACCGGGTGTTCATGGCTTGAGAGATGATTTGTTTCATTTGTTCGTGCATTTTATTTTCTCCTTACTATCTTCTGTCAATTTGGTTTTGACACTAACCAGAGTATCGATTGAAAAATCGCTCGTCAATTTTATTTTTTTAGGAATGGTTTCAAAAAAAATAGGAGTAATAGGCCGATAAAGTTGAAAAGCATGGGAAAGCATTTATGAAAAGCCAAGTCAACAATCGAGCAAGCAGGAGCTAAAAAATTGTGAGTATTACCGAAATATTTTGGATTGTGATTCTGGTTGGGCATCGTTTAAGCTAAAGCTCTAAGGATTGGCAAGACATGCGAGAGGTTTACCATGAATGCTCCAACATCAACTCGCCAAGAAATCGAAGAAAGAATCATCGCTAAAAGCTGGCAAGATGATGCGTTCAAGCAAGAGATACTGAATAACCCCAAGGCAGTTTTAAGCCGGGAAATCGGGCAACCACTGCCAGAGGACGTAGAGATAAGGGTAGTCGAAGAAACCCCTAACATCGTCTATTTAGTTCTGCCGATGAAGCCTATTACACCCGAAGACGATGCCGAAATATCTGAAGCAGAATTGGATGCGGTAGCTGGTGGTATTGCTTGTCCTTGGTTTCGCACTGTACAGCACTCTTTCTGGATGGTGCCAATGGGCACATGCGTGGTGCGTTGCCCTAGATGATTCTTGTGGGGTGGGCATCTTGCCCGCCCAGATATTTCCAAGGACAGGCGAGATAACCATCCGACAAAAACATCAAAATTATCCCGCACATATGCAACGCCCACATTCTGGAGACCAAAGTCAGCTGCTTTTCTCTCATTCCCTGGCTTTGCCAGGGAATGAGACCCCAGGAGGCTCTGCCGCAGGCTCCAGGCATCAGAGGCAGAGCCTCTCGGAAAGCATTCCCAGGTGGAACCTGGGAACGAGAACAGGTGGAACCTGGGAACGAGAACAGGTGGAACCTGGGAACGAGAACAGGTGGAACCTGGGAACGAGAAACCTGGGAACGAGAAACCTGGGAACGAGAAAACGAGAAAACGAGAAACAAAGAAAACTGAAGGTTCTAAAAGGTAGCAATTTAGATGGAAGTTTCACAGCAAGATTTACTCAAAGTAGTCGAGTCAGCTAGTACGCTCACTGAAAGATTGAGCAAGTGCTTCATCCCTGATGAGTCTCAAACTAATGAAAAGCTGATTAACTCGCGCTTGGAAGCGTGGTGTCAAGTTGTGGCACAAGGAAACCCAGAACAATTTGCCAAACGCCTCGCTTGGGATGGCTTGGATTCTAACTCTGTGGATACTGTTTTTGCCTCGGTTCGTATCGCCGATGCAAAACATTTGCCTGTTTGGACAGAAACTTTGCGAGAAGCTTTGGAAATTGACTGGGAAACAGCTTATGCAGGTGCGTCTCGCTGTCTAGATGCTGAAAAGCCAATTCCCTTTGAAGAAGTTTATCTGCCCTTTGTTTGCGTAGCGCGGCAGAAACTTATTGCACAAGCTGGGACTAGCTGGCAACTGTTATCTCCAACCGTTTGTATATCTCTAGAACGTCAACTTTTATTGCGTTTAGCATCTCTTTGTACCCAGTGTTTTGAGCTTGAATTTTCGCTGTTTAAAGCACTCAAACAATCTGCTTTCACCCTGTTATGGGGACAAGGAATCATTTCTGATACACATTATCAAAACTTTGTCAATAGCTTAAAAACGGGGAAATTACTGTCCTTTTTCCAGAAGTATAGCGTCTTAGCTCGGTTGGTGGCGATGACGATGGATATCTGGGTAGAAGAAAAAGCAGAATTTCTCCAGCGATTAGCATCAGATTTGCCAATCATTCAACAAACGTTTCAACAAGATACAGATCAAATTGTTGATATTAAATTGAATCTTTCCGATCTTCACAATCAAGGACGATCGGTAATTGCTCTCACCTTTGCTTCTGGATTAAAACTCGTATACAAACCCAGAAGCGTAGGTTTGGAATCTGCCTATTTTCAGTTACTAGCTTGGTGCAATAAGCAGGAAGTTTTGCTTTCATTCAAGACAGTCAAAGTTATCGATTGTAAAACTTATGGCTGGATGGAATTTGTAGAGCATTTGCCCTGTGCAGACGCAGCAGCAGCACAGCGCTACTACCAGCGTGCGGGGATGGTTTTGTGCTTACTTTACATGCTGCAAGCAACAGACTTTCATCATGAAAATATAATTGCTAGTGGCGAACATCCGGTATTAATAGACTTGGAAACAATTCTACAGCCAGTGGCTTGTGAAATTGACCCCAAAATTGAGGAAGCGAGGGGAGCGCAATATCAGGCGAATCAACAATTTTTCGATTCGGTGCTGCGAAGTGGACTACTACCAAGATGGGAATTTGCACTAGGAGGAAAGGCTGAAGATATTAGTGGTTTAGGGGGAGTTGGCGAGGAAATTTATATTCGCAAGCAAAAGTGGCAGAACATCAACACTGACAGCATGGCACTAAAGTATGAATCTGAAATACAGCCAGCCGAAGCTAATACACTTTCTCTCAATGGCATCACTTTATCACCTAACGATTACGTTGATGAAATTGTAGATGGTTTTCGACAGATGTATGAGTTTCTGTCAGAACGGCGAGAAGTGCTTTTAGCGACTGATAGTCCTTTAGCAGTCTTTGCTCATCAGAAAGTACGGTTTTTGTTTCGCAATAGCCAAGTCTACGGTGATGTTCTGAATAAAGCCCTCAACCCAAAATACATACAACATGGTGTAGATCGCAGTATTCAAATGGATGTGCTAAGTCGGGCACTTTTAGCAGCCGATAACAAACCCCCGGTTTGGTCGCTTCTAGCGTTGGAATTACATGCTTTAGAACAAATGGATATTCCTTACTTTGTTGCTGATTCTAGCAGTAAGGATCTGACAATAAACCCCGTAGTAATTGAGGGATATTTCAAAGAACCTAGCTATGAGCGGATGATTTCTCGTCTGCGGCATCTGAGCGATGCAGATTTAGCCCAACAAATTTCGATTATTCGGGGTTCTTTTTATTCGCGAATTGCTCGCAGCATGACCAATATTACCCCGAACAGTCCAGGTTTAGATTTAGATGCAATAGCTACTTTGACACCAGCACAACTGGTACAGGAAGCAATAGAAATTGGCAAACAACTGCAACAACGAGCAATTTATAGCAGTTTGCACTCGGATGAGGTACACCTTGGTTTGTGTAGCGGCACCCATAAGGGTGCCGCTACACAAAAGGCGCCACAAGGCTGTACCTCACTCGCTGGCAGTCCGCTGTATGCCGCCGATAGCGTTACCTGGATTGGTATGGGATACCTGCCGCAGGATCAGCGGTTGCAACTTCAGCCCTTGGGCTATGGTTTGTACGACGGTGTTTGCGGAGTCGCTGTATTTTTAGCAGCGTTAGCAAAAATTACTGGTGATGCCGCATTTCGAGATTTAGCGCTGAGTGCCTTGCAAGACCTGAGAAAAACCTTGCAGGAAACAGACCCCAATTCTCAGCGTAAATTTACCCGGCAAATCGGTATCGGTGGAGCTACTGGGTTAGGGTCTATTGTTTATAGTTTGGTACGAGTAAGTCAATTTTTGGATGAACCGGAACTTTTGGATGTTGCGAAACTTGCAGCGTCGTTAATAACTCAGGAAAGTATTGCGAACGACAAGCAATTTGACATCATAGCTGGAGCGGCTGGAGCAATACTGGGATGGCTGAGTTTATATCAAGCCAAACCAGATCCATCTGTTCTAGATCAAGTCCAAGCCTTGGGTTATCACCTACTAATTAATCGCACTAAGAGCGATTCTGGATTGAGAGCTTGGGCAACCCTAGAAGGCAAGTTAGCGACGGGATTTTCTCATGGTGCGGGAGGTATTGCCTATGCCTTATTGCGATTGTATAAAACCACTCAAGAAACAGATTTTCTGGAAGCGGCTGAGGAAGCGATCGCCTACGAACGCACTTTGTTTTCCCCCAGCGCCGGAAACTGGCAAGATGTGAGGGAGGATAAGCCTTCTTTTATGACCAGTTGGTGTCATGGCGCACCAGGAATTGCTTTAGGTCGTTTGGGAGGTTTAGAGATTCTGGATACAAAAGAAATTCGGCAAGAAATTGCCGTTGCTATCAACACAACCCAACAGTTTGGTTTACAAAACCTCGACCATCTTTGTTGCGGCAATTTTGGCAGGATGGAGGTGTTATTGTTAGCAGCTTCCAAGTTGTCGCCTTCAGAACTTGGGAATAAGGTGCAAAAACAGGCAGCATGGGTTGTCGAAAGGGCAAAGCAAGTTGGTGCTTTTTATCTGTTTCCAGAACTGTCTGGAGAGGTTTATAATCCTGGTTTCTTTCAAGGCACGGCTGGAATTGGTTATCAACTACTAAGACTGGCGTATCCAGAATCATTTCCTTCTGTGTTGTTGTGGGAGTAATATCATGTCCCTTCGCAACGCTTGTGTAACTGCTAATAGCTAATAGCTAATCGCTAATGGCTGCTCTCTAGCAATTAGCAATTAGCAATTAGCAATTAGCAATTTGATATAAATCGCGTTCTGGGTAAAATATAAAATTGCAATGAAGCTTACACATCGGTTATTTAATTTATCTGCATGGCCTATAGCTGTCAAACTTTCGGTAGCACTTTTGTGTGCAGCGATCGCACCGATGAGTTTCACTGCCTATTACAATCTACAACGGAGTTTGCAGAGTCTGGAGGCTGGCGAATACCGCAAATTGGAACTTCTAGCTACGAGTACCGCTAGTCGCCTTGACCAACTAATTGCTGATATTCAGCGTCTTGTTGTCCAAGTCAGCAGCGATCGCAATGTCGTAGGTTTCCTCGTTTCTACCGCCCCTGCAAAGCGAGAAACCCTCCGCCAAGAATTGCAACAGACTCTCTCGAATATCTTGCGATCTCACCCGGACTTTGATGCGGTTTTTCTCATGGACAAATCGGGTCGATGTGTCGCTTCTACCGATGCAAAATTTGTCGGTCAAAACTACGCCTTCCGCGAATATTTTACACAAGCAATTGGGGGACGATCTTATGTGTCTAGCATCCTCGTGGGTGAAACGAGTAAACGACCAGGGCTGTTTTTATCTCATCCGGTGCGATCGCGCAAAGGAGAAATTCTGGGGGTAACGGTACTCAAGATTAAAGGAGAAGATATCTGGGCGATCGCAAATACTTTGCAACTAGGTTCTTCTAGCTATGCCTTCCTTGTTGACCAACATGGGGTGATTATTAGCCATCGCGATCGCTCGCTGCTCTACCATAGCCTCAACCCGTTACCTCCTCATACCCTAAAGCAGGTTTTGACTGACAGGCGTTACGGTCAAAATCAAATTAAAAGTTTAAATATTCCACAGTTAAAGGTAATGGTAACGGCAACAGAACCAGGTCATACTAGCTATCGTTCTCCCCCGACGCAGATACCCCGTATAGTTGGCTTTGCACCCCTGCAAGTGCAACCTTGGGTATTAGGGGTTAGCCAACCCAAAACACAATTTGCCGCTCCTTTAAATCGCCTGATTTGGCAACACGGCAAGATCGCGATCCTTGTCGGTTCAATTGCAGCAATAATAGCCCTGCTCCTAGCGCGGAGTATTTCCCGACCGATTCGCGCCCTCACAGCGGCAGCGCAAGCACTCGAACAAGGAGATTTCAATCCACAAGCATTGGCTTTTGTGTCTCGAAATCATGACGATATGGGACAGCTTGTGCGTGTTTTTCTCCAAATGGCTTCTGAAGTGAAGGCTAGAGAGCAGAATCTGAAACAGCAAGTAGTAGCTCTACGAATTGAAATCGATCAAACTAAAAGAGCCAAAGATTTTATGGAAATTACTGAAAACGAACACTTTCGGCAGTTGCAGAAAAAAATCCAAAAACTCAGAACCAAAGCGAGCGCGAAACATGAAACTGAGACAGAATACTTCGAGCGATTGCAGAATCAAGTGCAATCTTTACGCGAGCGATCGCTGTAGGTTGGGTTGAACGATAGTGAAACCCAACATATCAAGCATTGCTGTTGGGTTTCGTTGCCTCAACCCAACCTACTAATCCAAAATCCAAAATCTAAAATCCAAAATCTTATGTCATCCGACGAATTAATATCGCGAGAAGAAGTACTGGAGGGTTTCCCTGCCAAACGAGCAAATACGCTGCTATTTTTAATCGAAAGTCGAACAGCGCAGATCGTAGCGCGATCGCGGGTAGAATTTTCCCTCACCTCACAAGCAGCTAACGAGCGCGATCTGGCTTTCCTGGAAGCCTTTGCTTTAGGAAATGCACCACCACTCCACCCCACCATCCAGCAACTGGAACGCTACGCCAACCAATGGCAACCCCTCGTACCAGAAAACTCCAAATTAAAAGCCGCTATTGCCCACGCACTCGGTGAGAAATACACTTTCACCTATCAGTGCGTGCCTAATATTCGGGCAAGTTTATGTTTGGATGACAAAGCAGTACAGGTGGCTTTCTCCCGCCTGTACAGAAGACAGCTAGCGAGAATTTTTGCCTCTAAGCTGCCGCTGATCGAACAGTGGCGCTGGAAGTGGACGGCAACCCAAGAGCGCATAGAGTCTCTACCACCTTTCTGGTTGGCATCCTTAATCACCGTTGCTCTCGGTCTTCCCCAAGCTTTCTTAGCCTTGCCCATCGCTGTAGCCGATATCGGTCCCTTGGCTACGGTTGGATTTGTAGTAATTATCGGCACTATCAATATACTGACGATGGCTTGCATGGCAGAAGCAGTCGGTCGCAGCGGTGACTTTCGTTACGGCAATCCCTTTATCAAACAATTAGCCGCCAACTACTTAGGCAATGCGGGTTCATTTATACTTTCACTAGCCGTAGCTATCCGTGTTTTCCTCATAGCGCTAGCTTGTTATATCGGTTTGTCGGCTACGATGGCAAACTTCACTCACATACCAGCAGCACTGTGGGCGGTGTTGCTTTTCTGGGCTGGATTGTACCTACTTTCCCGTCCATCGCTCAACTTCACGGTTGCTGTAATGGTATTGCTGGCAGCGATTAACGTTAGTTTGCTGCTCGTTCTGTCACTGCTAGCCTTCCGCCACGTGCAACTGGAAAACCTTTTGTATATAAATTTACCTTTCCTCAACGGTCATTTCCAACCCTGGATGTTAGAGCGAATTCTCGGTGTTAGCCTGATGCTCTATTTCGGACATGTGTATGTGGGTGAATGTGCCAAACTGATACTCCCCCGCGACCCTAGCGCTTCCTCGCTGATTTGGGGTAGCGTGGCGGGGACTGGTTTTTTAACGATTCTATTTTGCATTTGGGTATTGGCAGTCAACGGAGCAGTACCGCCCCAGTTACTAGCCGGACAGTCAGGCACCATCCTAGAGCCACTGGCACAGCAGGTTGGTTCCATCGTCCCAGTTTTGGGAGCAGTGTTAGTCACACTCCTGTTGGGAATGGCCTGGCTTCGCAGTTCGAGTTTGCTGCTCAATCTAACTAGGGAGTGGTTACCTAGCCGACCTCACCCCGTCTTAATGCTGCCTCGCCACCAGGGAACGTTGATATTGCACCCTCGCGGCAACCCCAGTCGCGTTCCCCATATAGGTATAACCTACCTGGGACTGGAAAAAAATCAGCCAAAGTTTCGCTTAGATATCCAGTCAAGCGGCAACATCCATCAGGTAGAAATAACCGTTATCAAACATTGGGAAATTAAACAGCTATTTGAACAATTCCCAGACCTGCACAAATGGGACACTCGTCTAACCCTAGAAATACAGTCGGCTAACCAAGATAGCGCCTGTCTGCAAGTTACCTCACCAATGGTTCTAGCCTACGAAGGAAAATTGAAACCCGAGGTCAACAATGCCGTTCGCGAACGGGAGAGTCAGACTATGAGACAGTTCTGGACAACCTGGTTGCGAAAGCGTCATTTCTTCCTATCTATCACCCCGTTAGTGCTAGTCTTGCTGCTGACCGAGTGGCTTTTCCTGACTGATATCCAATCTTTCACGGGGGTACTCGCCTTTGCTGGTGTACTAGGTAACACGCTTGTGGGTGGTATTTTCCCAGTTTTGCTGTTAGTTTCTAGTCGGCAGAAAGGCGAATTAATGCCTGGAGTCGTTTTCCAAATTCTCAACCATCCATTTTTCAGCATCAGCATCTACAGCCTCTTTTTAGCCATCCTGTTCGTCCACGGTTTGTTCATTTGGGAAAATTCCCTAGCGCGGATCGGTGCATTGTGCATTGCCGGGGTATCCCTAGGAGCCACCCTGGTCATGCAGCGCTGTGGAGCCTTCGCTTCTCGCGTGGTTGTAGAGTTGCGAGAAGATCGGCATCCAGGAGGCCAATTTGTCTTCACAATTACTACCGGCGGACAACCAAAAATAGCCGAAGTGCGTCTGGGATATGACTCTGGCGAAGAACTTTACCAAGCCGCTACGGTGGAAATTCCATCACTTGAATCCCTGCGCTATGCCATCTTCCGCCTACCAACCCACCAGGAAAAAGAACTAAGAGTATGGGCGCACAAAAATAACTCCAGCGGCGACTTAAAGAGCCTACCTGCACTTGTAGAAATAGAAAATGGAAACAAAAATATGCAGTTCGACTTAAAACTATCCGGCGGCAGAGTTTTGCTACCTCTAATTAGCAATGCCTGTAGATTGAAAATCGCATTTCCCGAACCATCTTCATCTTGAAAAAAGGGGCGTTTCTTTTGTGAAAAACTCTCTTTCTTCTTTCTCTGCGTTCTCTGCGTCTCTGCGGTTCGTAAAAAAAACCGAACCTAGAAACCCGGTTTCTGGCTGCTTACTCTGGTGACAAAGCGACGATTTTTCTTAGAAACTTTGGTGTTTGCGTAAGTCCTGAAAACTAAAAACTAATGACAACTTGGAGGAAAAATATGACTCAGATTATAGCTATTCACTCATTCCGTGGCGGAACTGGCAAATCAAACATACTTGCCAACCTAGCAGCCACTATGGCGCGTGGGGGAAAACGAGTAGGTATTGTCGATGCCGATATCCAGTCACCAGGGATTCACATTCTTTTCGGTTTAAACGAGGAAAAAATCAACTATTCCCTCAATGACTATCTTTGGGGACGCTGCGACATTAAAGACACCGCTTACGACGTTACCCATACTCTGATGGCGGAGTCAGGGGAAACAAGTACGGTCAACGGCAAACTCTACCTAATTCCCTCTAGTATTAAAGCGGGTGAAATCGCCAGAATTCTGCGCGAGGGGTATGACGTAGTGCTACTTAACGATGGCTTTCAAGAACTCAGCCACTGTCTAAAGTTGGACTACCTATTCATTGATACTCACCCCGGTCTTAACGAAGAAACCTTACTTTCCATCGGGATTTCTAATGTTGCGATTGTTATCCTACGTCCAGACAGCCAAGACTTTCAAGGAACCGCCGTAACTCTAGATGTAGCTCGCAAGCTGAAAGTACCAAAAATACTATTAGTCGTGAATAAAGCGCTACCAGCTTTAGATTTTGCCGACTTGCAAAAACAAGTAGAGACAACTTACAATGCTCCGGTTGCCGGGATTTTGCCCCTGTCGGTAGAGATGGTGCAGCTAGCCAGCAAGGGTATATTCTGCTTGCGTTACTCCGACCATCCCATCTGTCAGACGGTGAAAGGAATTGCCGAGCAAATTTTCAACTTGGAGTGAAAAATTGCCCATGAATAACCAACAATTTCGTGCTGATGTTCTTACCTACTTTGGAGCGAGTGCTGCCTCTGTAGAGGAACTATTGGCATACAACGAAAACGTTTTTCATCGCCATAAGTTAACCCATCCGGTCAAATTTCCCCTGGCACCGGAAACTCATGTTTCAGCTTGGGAGGAATACGCCGTTGCAGCTAAAGAAATAGGAGCATTTGAAGTACTCAAACAGCGGTTGGTGCAGTTACAATTTCCGATTCAGGAAGGTATTAGCCAGACCTCGTCCTATCGTGTTGCTACCCGTAGAGGTGTACCAACAGATAGCATAGCAGAGGCAACAGGTTTAGTTTTAAACCAACCTGAGAAAGTTCAGTTATTCATACATCAAAGCCTAGCCGGATCCATCCCAGTTTTACTAGCTGGGAACCGAGAAAACTTTGTTTCTCTAGTACAAGCGCTAACGATGCGAAATGAACCACTACCAGTTCCGGCTTCTATGGGAGCCTGCATAGTCAGCGGGTTTAATAATTGGGATAGAATTCGCCAGTATCGGCAAAAATGGGAAGCAACAAATCCTGGTAATTGCGATGAAAATAGTTGGAAAGAAGAATTCCAAAAGCTAATACCGCAAAAGCAGCTTTATCAGGATAGGTTCATTATTTTGAGCGACGGTGTATATAGTGGCGTTTCCGCCAAGGATATGGGTTTAGACGAGTACCAATGGCAGCAGCTATCGCCGATAATTCGCTTGGAACATGAGTGTACCCACTACTTCACCTATCGCGTGTTTAACTCGATGCGAAACAATATATTCGACGAATTAATTGCCGACTATATGGGCATTGTTGCCGCTTGTGGGTACTATCGAGCTGACTGGTTCTTGCGCTTTTTAGGGTTAGAGTCGTTTCCCAATTACCGAGAGGGAGGTAGGCTACAAAACTACCGGGGTGAGCCAACCCTTTCTGATAGCGCTTTTAAGATTTTACAGGCTTTGGTAAACGCAGCCGCAGAAAATTTGAGCCGCTTTGATAGTCAATACAGCGGATTGCAGCCGTATGAGGTACACCTTCGTTTGTGTAGCGGCCCCCTTAAGGGTGCCGCTACACAAACGAAGCGATTTCGCTGTACCTCACTCACTTGCAATCCGCTATATGTAAGTGAGTTGAGAGATAGTAATCTTCTTGAGACTGATATGGGAATGCGAGTAGGGGAAGACACGATGAAATTCTGGGAAAATTCTCCGCGTCGCCGCGTTTTTCCCTCTTTGTGTCTGCCAAGTCAAACTAACCCAACTACCGAGCAAGCTCTGATGTTGATGAGTTTGACCTACTTAACATTGGAAGAATTGGCTTCTCAACAAGCTACCTGTCTTATCCAAGGAATTTTAGAAAAATTGCTGACTGTAACGGCGCCAAAAACAAAAGTGATGCGTCAATCTCGCGACTGGACAACCATGATTTTTGGGAGAAACCGGGTTTTTTTGCGTAAATCATGAAATCTTTTGATTAACAAAACATAGGGGGATTTAGTCATGAAAGAAGTTTTGCTCAAAGAATTAACCAACAGTGACATCGATTGGTTGATCTCTACAGGTCGTCGGCGCGAAATAGCTTCTGGTACTGTACTAATCCAGGAAGGACAAACTACCGATTCTCTACATATCCTTTTGGATGGAATATTAACAGTTACCGTCTCCCAAGCTGATAACAATCCTCTGACACGAGCCTTTGCAGCAATCGAGGGTAGTGAAACTACAGAGCGGGAGATTAGTAGATTATACAGCGGTGAGCTTGTGGGAGAAATCCCCTTTGTCAGTGTCCGCCCAATTACTACGACTGTTAAGGCGGTAGAAAAGTCGCTTTTGATGTCGATTTCTCAGCAGGAATTGGCGGCAAAATTGCAGCAGGATGTGGGTTTTGCAGCGCGATTTAACCGCGCGATCGCTATTCTACTTTCTGATAGACTGCAAAACCTGATCGATCGGTTTGGTCGCAGCAATCTCGCACAAGGTCAGCCACTCAAAGATGTTCTATTTATCTTGGGGGAATTGCATGATAGCGACCTTGATTGGATGATGACTTGTGGAACTCAAAAACATATTCCGGCTAATACTATACTCATCCATGAAGCAAGACCAGTAGATGCACTGTATATCATTCTAAATGGAACAATGTCTTTGTCTGTTTCTCAGAGCAAAAGTAATCCCTTAACTCGTGCTTTTGCGGCGATAGAGGGTGGTGAAATTCCCAGTCGAGAAATAGCAAGATTATCGAAAGGCGAGATCGTGGGAGAAACACCTTTTATTGATGGTCGTCTACCCGCTGCAACTGTCACGGCGCTTGAAGACTCATTTGTTTTGTCAATTCTTAGACAACAGCTAACAGCAAAATTGCAGCAGGATGTAGGATTTGCATCTCGTTTTTATCGAGCGATCGCAATTTCGCTTTCCCATAGATTGCAGGGAACTATTGGTCGCCTTGGTTATACTAGGCGAGTTTATAGTAAAGGTCAGCCTCTCGATGAAAATGTTGAATATGAAGATGAATTGAATGCCAATCTTTTAGACAGGGTGGCGCTAGCAGGAAAAAGGTTTAATTGGCTTTTGTTAAATTAACAAAATTCCCATCCGGAATATGAGCGTAACTTCTGAAACATCAACCCTTGATTCAAATGCTAGAGCAAAAACACAATCTATTCCGTCAAGAATCTCTGGAACGCCTATCTTCCCCCGAAAGACTAGACCAACTGATGCAGGTGGTCAGTCCCAAAAGTTGGCTTCCTCTATTTACTTTAGGTTCCTTGGTGTTTGTAGCCATAGTTTGGAGTATATACGGACGCATACCCATCACAGTCGAGGGACGAGGCGTTTTAATTTATCCTCGTAAAGTTTTGGCACTCCAATCAAAAACACCAGGACAATTACTTAGTTTGAATGTCAAAGTTGGCGATTTTGTCAAAAAGGGTGATGCGATCGCCACAATTAACCAATCCGATCTTCGCAAGCAATTGGAACAGCAACGTGCTAAACTAACCGAACTAGAATCGCAAGACCGAGGCTTAGGTTCTGTGCAACAGCAACGCATAGAACAGGAAAAAATAGCAATTCAGCAGCAACGTCAGTACCTGCAACAACGCATTGCAGAATTTCAAGCTTTAACCCCTGTTTTAAAAGCCAAAAGCAGCGATTCTATTATCCAGCAACGCCAATACTTGCTCCAGCGGATCGCCGAATTTCAAACTTTATCTCCTGTTTTGAAAGCCAAAGGCAGCGATTCTATTATCCAGCAACGTCAGTACTTGCAACAACGCATTGCAGAACTTCAAACTACAACGCCTGTTTTGAAAGCCAAAAGCAGCGATTCTATTATCCAGCAACGGCAAAGCTTGCAACAACGCATTGCAGAACTTCAAGCTTTAACGCCAATTTTGCAGGCGAAAGCTAGGGATTCTATTCTCCAACAACGGCAAGGATTACAGCAAACTCTGGAAAAAGTCAAAGCTATGAATCCCATTTTCCAAAAAAGAATGGAAATCCGCAGAAAGTTATTTGAAGAAGAAAAAGCTATTTCCAGCGATCTCGTTTTAGACGCACAACAGCAATATTTGCAAAACCTGGAAAAAATCTCTAATCTGGAAACTCAGTTAAAGGAACTAGATGTCAAACAAGCGCAGGAGGAAAAGACCTATCGTGAAAACCTCAGCAGCATTTCCAACTTACAAACTCAGTTAAAGGAACTAGATGTCAAACAAGCTCAGGAGGAAAAGACCTATCGGGAAACCCTCGGCAGCATTTCCAATTTACAAACTCAGTTAAAAGATTTAGATGTCAAACAAGCTCAGGAGGAAAAGACCTATCGTGAAAACCTCGGCAGCATTGCTAATTTTCGCGCTCAGTTAAAAGATTTGGATGTCAAACAAGCTCAGGAGGAAAAATCCTATCGGGAAAACCTGGGGAATATTTCCAATTTCCAAGCTCAGTTAAAAGATTTGGATAGTCGAGAAGCAAATCTAGCTAAAGAAAGCTTGGAAACTGCAACGAATCGCACCAGAGAAATCCAAGAATTAAAGCGCGAAATCGCCAGACTAGAACTGCAATTAAACAATGAAAGTCAGATTATCAGTCAATACTCAGGACGCATTCTCGAAATCGCGGTTAACCCTGGAGAAGTCGTAAATGCAGGAACTCGCTTGGCGAGCATTGATGAGGAGAATAGCACCAGCAAGCTGGTAGGCGTTACCTATTTTCCAATAAAAGAAGGTAAAAAATTTAAACCAGGCATGAAAGTGCAAATTACACCCGAAACTGTAAAGCGCGAACGCTTTGGTGGAATTGTTGGCACTGTCACGAGTGTTTCACCTTTTCCCATCACTAAAGAAGCAGCGATGAATTTAATCGGCAATCCCGAAATAGTAGCGGGTTTGGTATCTAATAAACAAGAAGGTGTAATGCAAGTATTCTCTGAACTAGAACCAGATTCTACAACTTTCAGCGGTTATAAGTGGTCTTCTTCCACTGGACCACAATTGAAAATTTCTCCTGGAACTACAACCGTTGTGAGAGTCAAAGTGGAAGAACGCGCTCCTATCACCTATGTTTTACCTATTTTGAGGTCTTTCAGTGGTATCTTCTAATTCAATGTCAGTAACGTTTATTAATCCTCTACCGGATTGGCAAAAACTGCTGCCAAATCGAGGTAAAAGGGTAAAGACTCCCACTCTTTTGCAAATGGAAGCGGTAGAGTGTGGTGCTGCTGCTTTGGGGATTATTTTGGGTTACTACCGTCTGTTTGTCCCATTAGCAGAACTGCGTCGCGAATGCGGGGTTTCCCGTGATGGTAGTAAAGCGTCGAATATACTAAAAGCTGCCAGAAATTACGGACTTCAAGCTAAAGGTTTTAAGAAGGAATTGGAGCAACTTAAAAACTTGTCTTCTCCTTATATTGTGTTTTGGAATTTCAATCATTTCTTAGTAGTGGAGGGATTTAGCAAACAAAAAGTTCATCTTAATGACCCCGCCAGCGGACCGCGTACTGTTTCGCAACAGGAATTTGACGAGGGATATACCGGCGTCGTGCTGGTGATGGAACCGGGACGGGAGTTTAAAAAATGCGATCGCCTCCCCAACAAGTTCTTTTCCTTATGGCAACGGTTGCAAGGCAGTCTTGGTGCTTTATTTTACTGTGTAGTTGCGGGATTTCTCTTAACCGTTGTCGGGTTGGCAGTGCCGATATTTAGCCAGATATTCGTAGACGATATTCTAGTACAGCAACGACAGGATTGGTTGCGTCCGCTGCTTTTGGCGATGGCGATCGCATCCCTCCTACAAGGGTGGTTAACGCTACTGCGGTTGCGCTACCTGCGCCGTCTGAAAATTAAGTTATCTGTGGGAATGTCTAGTCGCTTTCTCTGGCATATCCTGCACTTACCTGTCAGTTTTTACGCCCAAAGATTTGCCGGAGAAATTAGCAATCGCACCACTCTCAACGACCAAGTTGCTGAGGTTCTTTCAGGGAAGTTGGCAACTACTGCGATTGATACAGTCCTGGTGATTTTTTATGCTTTGGTCATGTTCCAATATGACTGGATACTGACTGCAATCGCCATCAGTTTTGCTGCCATTAATGTCTTCACTTTACAGTGGATTTCCCGTCAGCGCGTAGACGCCAATCAACGATTAATTCAAGAGTATGGCAAAGCTGCTGGCACGTCTATTGCCGCTCTCCAAAGTATCGAAACTCTCAAAGCATCTGGATTAGAATCAGATTTCTTTTCTCGCTGGTCAGGTTACTACACCAAAGCAATTAATTCCCAACAAGAACTCGGCGTCACAAATCAGATATTTTCTGTATTACCCACCCTGCTATCCGCGCTTTCTTCTATGTTGTTATTAGTTGTCGGCGGTTTGCGAGTGATGGATGGACACCTCAGTATCGGAATGCTGATTGCCTTTCAAGGTTTAATGCACAGTTTCCAAGAACCTGTAAACAATCTTGTCAACTTCGGCAGTACTTTACAAGAATTGGAAGGGAATTTAATCCGCCTCGATGATGTGCTGAATAACCCCATAAATTTAGGGGCGGATACAAAAAACCTAACCCCCCAGCCCCCTTCCCTGCAAGGGAAGGGGGAGCCAGAGCCTTTAAGCCCCTCCCCGCTTCTCTTAGGGGTTGGGGAGGGGTCACCAACAGTATCAGGAGTGGGTTTAACCACCTCTCCACCTTCTGTAAACATTACCAATAACCAATTACCAATTACCAATTACCAATTACTACAAGGCTATGTTGAATTGCGAAACATATCATTTGGTTATAGTCGCTTAGAACCGCCCCTGATTGAAAACTTTAACCTCTCAATTAAACCCGGACAGCGAGTTGCTTTGGTTGGTGGAAGCGGTTCTGGTAAATCTACCATTGCTAAATTAGTCAGCGGACTATATCAACCTTGGACAGGAGAAATTCTGTTTGATGGTACACCCAGAGAACAAATTCCCCAGGAAATACTCGCTAATTCCGTCGCAATGGTAGAACAAGAAATCCTCTTGTTTGGCGGCAGCATCAGGGACAATTTAACCTTATGGGATGCCACTATACCAGACAAAAACCTGATGCAAGCTTGTCAGGATGCCGCTATTGCTGATGTAATCCTTTCCATGTCTGGGGGACTGGATGGCGAACTCATAGAAGGTGCTGCTAATTTAAGCGGGGGACAAAGACAACGCTTAGAAATTGCTCGCGCTTTGGTAAACAAACCCTCTATTTTAATTATGGATGAAGCAACCAGTGCCTTAGATGCAGAAACAGAAAAAATTATTGATGAAAATCTCCGGCGACGAGGATGTACTTGCATAATCGTCGCCCACCGCTTAAGCACTATCCGCGACTGCGATGAAATTATTGTTCTCGAAGGCGGAAAGGTAGTGCAACGAGGTACTCACCAACAATTGTGGCAAGTTGATGGCGTTTATTCCCGATTAATTCGCACCGAAGGTGAAGCGCTTGAATCTTAAGACAGTAGGTTGGGTTGAACGATAGTGAAACCCAACCTACCTTAAGCTTGTTGGGTTTCGTACCTCAACCCAACCTACCTTCCTCTTATCTTCCTCTTCTTGGCGTTCTTGGCGTCTTGGCGGTTCATTTAAAAAGGAGATCTTGGAAGCAGATTTGGCTCTGACCAATTACCAATTACCAATTACCAAAACTATGTTACAAGGAAAACCTTACCAAATTCAAGGTAACGAACCAATACTGTTAAATGACCCCGATTCAGTTTGGGTGATTCAGTCTGGAACAATGGCGTTGTTTGCTGTCACTATTAAATCTGGTGTTGTGGAAGGAAGTCGCCGCTATCTATGCAGTATTGGTAAGGGAGAAGCGCTGTTTGGCACTGCTGCTTCTTCTTCTGATTCCCACCGTCAGATTTTGGCAGTACCCTTAGGTGAAACAGAATTGTTGCAACTGGACCGGGAATGTTTTAGAGATCTGATAGCGAATGCTGATGTTGATGCGATCGCCTGGATAGAAAATTGGCTGGAACGCCTTACTACTCCATGCCAAATTCCTACACCTGCAATTGAGGTAAAAGCAGAAGGAAAAGCACATTTCTCCCTCAACAAGAGTCAGACTTTCCAACCCGAAGCGGGTGTATCTTGTTGGGTACAGGTAACTCAAGGAACTGTTCGTTTTTTGGGGTTTGAGGAAATTTCCCTCACAAGTACAACTCACCCTTTCCCCCTCACCGATAAAATGTGGTTGTCAGCGATGGAAGGAGTACAACTTGCTACTAAAACTACAAGAGAAATTCCCAATTCCGATACCATTCTCACCGGACTTTCCCAACTTCACACTCAACTGCTACACTGCTTTCAGCTTTTAGATGAACGGGAAGCGCAGTCAGAATTACAACGGTTACGCGCCAGCCAACTTCTCAACCGTCAAGTCAGCGCAGAAGCTATCAGCGAACTAGCATCAACTTTCAGCCACAAAAACGAAATTTTTTTCCTCGAAGGGACGCCTTTATTAATAGCTGCTGGTGCGGTAGGAAGGGCAATAGGAGTAACAATTCGTCCCCCAGCTCGTTCTGAGAATCTCCAGCGAGTAAAAGAACCTTTGGAAGCAATTGTGCGAGCTTCGCGCATCCGGATGCGGCGGGTGCTGTTGCAAGGATGCTGGTGGGAAAAAGATTGCGGTTGTTTAGTAGCTTATACCCTAGATAATCGACCAATAGCGCTGCTATTAGTTTCTCCCAATCGCTATGAAATGTTTGACCCCGTCGAGCAAATCCGCCTTCCAGTAGATGAGCGCATAGCTGCAACAGTGGCTCCCGTTGCTTATATGTTTTATCGCTCTTTACCCGATAAAGCACTTCAAGCTTTTGATCTGCTTCAATTTGCCTTCAAAGGACGCGAGAAAGATTTAATTGCAATTATCTTTACTGGCATTCTAGTAACATTATTGGGAATGCTCTCTCCCCAAGCTACTGCGATTATTATGGATAGCGCAATTCCAGATAGCGACAGGGGATTGTTACTACAAATTGGCTTGGGATTGTTGGTTGCAGCTTTAGCAACTGGTTTATTTCAGTTAACTCAAGGGCTGTCTTTATTGCGACTAGAAACCGCATCTGACGCTTCCACTCAAGCTGCTGTGTGGGACAGATTGCTTAATTTACCTGTATCGTTTTTCCGTCAGTATACCACCGGCGACCTTCAGTCCCGCGTCTCTTCAATTAGTACGATTCGTCGCCAACTCGGCGGCAGAACTCTGATAAATCTAATTACCAGTTTGTTCGCGCTATTTTATTTGGGTCAATTATTTTATTACAACTTCAAATTAGCCTTAGTTGTGCTTGCTGTCGCTGTAGTTACGATCGCATTTACTACAGTCTCCGGTACTATCTTGTTACGTAAAGTCCGTCCGCAACTGGAATTGCAGGGAAATATTTTTGGATTAACGGTGCAACTGATCAATGGTATTTCTAAACTGCACATCGCTGGCGCACAGGAACGTGCCTTTGCTTGTTGGAGTAAAAACTACAGTCGGCAAATCAAGCTCGAACTCAGCACCCAACAAGTGGAAGATGCTGTTGAAGTTTTCAATACAGTAATGCCAACTTTGACAAATGGCATACTTTTTTGGCTCACCATCAGCTTGTTACAAGAGGCAGAAACTTCTGGAACTATTGGACTATCTTTGGGTACTTTCCTAGCTTTTAATACAGCCAGCGGTAACTTTATTAACGGAGCTACAAACCTCAGCAATACAGTTACAGAAGTTTTGCAAGTCATCCCCCAATGGAAACGCACCCAGCCAATTTTGGCAGCTATACCGGAAGTAAATTTAAGCAAAGCCGATCCGGGTCAGTTAATGGGTAAAATTGTGGTGGATCGGATTAGATTTCGCTACCTGTGCGATCGCCCGTTGACTTTGGATAATGTTAGTCTGTACGCGAACCCTGGAGAATTTATTGCTCTGGTTGGCAGTTCTGGAAGCGGTAAATCAACTTTATTTCGCTTGCTGCTGGGGTTTGATATTGCGGAATCAGGTAGCATTTATTACGACGGTCAAGACCTCTCTGACTTAGATGTGGATGCAGTGCGCCGACAGATGGGTGTAGTGTTGCAAAATGGTCAGCTGCAATCGGCATCGATTTTTGAGAATATTGCTGGCAACGCACAGATTAGCTGGGATGAAGCGTGGGAAGCCGCACGAATGGCCGGATTTGCTCATGATATTGCCGCCATGCCCATGGAAATGCACACGGTGATTAGTGAGGGGGGTGGCAATCTTTCTGGAGGACAACGCCAGCGACTTTTGATTGCGCGTGCTTTGGCATTGAAACCGCGAATTTTGTTGTTTGATGAAGCTACGAGTGCTTTAGATAACAAAACTCAGGCGATTGTCAGTGAAAGTATGGAGAAACTGCAAGTAACTCGTATTGCCATCGCTCACCGCCTCAGCACAATTCGCAACGCCAATCGCATCTATGTACTTCAAGCGGGGCGGATTGTGCAACAGGGCAGTTTTGAGGAATTAGCTGCTGTTGAAGGGCTATTTGCTCAGTTAATGGCGAGGCAAATGGCTTAGACCCTAATTAACTCAAGTTGCTAGTTATTAGCTTTGGCGGCAAAGAAACCCGGTTGCTCGGAAAAATCATGGGTTTGACAGGGAGAAATCTGGTCATCACCTTTGTTTCTGACTTTGAAACAAAGGTGATGACGCTCGGTAATTGGTAATTGGATTCATTGACAGCCTACTCTTGACAATTACCTATTACCCATTACCCATTACCACTGTCAAAGGATGTAACTAGCAACTTGCGTTAATTAGCCTTGAGTGAGTTTTGGCTTACCTGACTCAACCCCCCAGACCGCCATACATGTTTCATTGTTGCTGGGACGCAATACTGTATCAACAGCCCACCATTGTGCTGTAACTCGTTCGGAAGTGACATCAATAATGACGTAACCATGACTGTCAAAGTCACACCAGCGCATGTGAGGGAAAGCCTTCATCACCTCTTGCTCAATGGGAATAGACTGTGTGCGCGCTGCCCAACCCATTTTGTCGTCAAGGTTCTGTGAAGTCAAGCTACCAGTCACAAACTCAACAGCGATTGGTTCTTCTGTCTGGTCGAAGGCATCTCGCTTTAGCTCAATCGCTAGCCCGACGTGGACATCACCGCTAAGTACAACAACATTTTTGATCTGATTGTCTCGCCAGTGGTTCAGAAGTAAATCGCGCTCGACGGGATAGCCGTCCCATTGATCGTAATCTGGACCAATACCGTCAACATCGATCAGCTTCAGCTTCAGTAGTGCTTGCTTGATTGTGGGTGGGAAATCTTTACTCCACGTTGTCGCCATTACCGATGGGTTTGCCAATAATTTCCATTGGGCATTCGATGTATCGAACTGTTCCAGCAACCAAGTACGTTGTTCAATACCCAAAGCAGACCTTGCTGGGTCAAACATTGCTGGCGGTGGCACAGGTTCATCACGACGAGTACGAGTGTCAATCAAGATTAAATCGGCTAACCCGCCCAGGGACACTTTACGGAAAACTCTGTGTGGGTCGTTTGGATCGGGTTTGCGTGCTGGTAACCATTCCCAGCGTGCTTGGAACGCTTCGGCGCAACGCACTGCCCACTCGCCATCCCGTTCTGGTTTGTGTTCGCTAGCGCCATCACGCCATGCACCATCAGCGAATTCGCGATCGTCGAGGGTTGCAATCAGAGGTATTGCTGCATGGAGACGTTGTACATCGGGGTCGCGGCGATACTGGGCCTAGCGGCGGCGGTAATCTTCCAGTGTCTTGCACTCGTGAAGCGGTTCAAACGGACGACCGATGTCTGCGCCCGGTGTTTGGCTTGCTGGCGGTTTGTTGGAGGCTTCATAGATGTAATCGCCTAGATGTAGTAGAAAGTCAAGGTCATCCCTTGCTGCAATGCGACTATAGGCGTTAAAAAAGCCAGCGTTGAATTTCGCGCAGGACACCTGAGCGAAACGCAGATGCCCAACACCGTTTGTCGGCAAGGTCTTGGTTCTGCCGACGGGTGATGTCTGACCGAGTGCCTCAAACTGGTAAAAGTATCGGCTTGCAGGTGCCAAACCAGTGACATCAACATTAACCGTGTAGTCTGCATCCGCTTGAGCTAAGGCTGTACCAGAAGCAATGATATTGCTCAAGTTTGAACAAAAAATGCTGAGCGCAGTCCCCACCCATAATGAAATTTGGGTGGGGTAAGCGAAGCCCAAGATAAAAGCGCAGCAACTGCTTTATTCCGGATGTTCCTGACTCTGGACGTAACGAATAAGCTTCTCAAGATTAG
>NZ_JBHFNP010000317.1:0-21256 GCF_041929235.1 Microseira sp. BLCC-F43 | reverse complement strand
TCCCTCTGTTGTCCCGAACCTGAAGCTAGATTCTCACGTGTTACTCACCCGTCCGCCACTAGGGTATTTCTACCCCCGTTCGACTTGCATGTGTTAAGCAGACCGCCAGCGTTCATCCTGAGCCAGGATCAAACTCTCCGTTGTATTCGCGAAAAGTTTTTTTTGGCTGCCGTTGCGTTTTTCTCGCCCCGGCTGTTTTAATTTTTTTTTACGAGGCTTGTTTGGTTTTTGCTTTCAAACTATGCTTTTTTCATGGTTCGTTGCGCTGGAGAGCGTTTAGCTTTTGCTTGCGCTTTGCTTTCTCTCGACCGCTTTACTAATCTAACAAGTCTATAAGGGACTGTCAAGCCCTTTGGGAAATTTTTTTTAAAATTACTGAAACCTTGCTCCGATGAGGGTTTTGCGCCAAAATGGGTTAAGCGTCACGCTCGGTGTAGGAAAAAAACTTGTGAATTTTCAGTCGGTGGTTGCTACGCTCAATCAATTTTGGAGCGCTCGCGGGTGTCTGATCGCCCAGCCCTACGATATTGAGAAGGGGGCAGGCACCAAAAATCCTCATACCTTTTTAAGAGCGATTGGACCTGAGCCTTGGTCGGTCGCCTATGTAGAGCCTTGTCGTCGTCCTGCGGATGGTCGCTACGGCGAAAACCCCAACCGCTTTCAGCACTATTATCAGTACCAGGTTCTGATTAAACCTTCCCCAGATAACATCCAAGAGATTTATCTCGATTCCCTCAGGGCGCTGGGTATCCGTCCAGAAGACCACGATATTCGGTTTGTGGAGGATAACTGGGAAGATGCTGCGGTGGGAGCTTGGGGAACTGGCTGGGAAGTCTGGCTAGATGGGATGGAAATTACCCAATTTACCTACTTCCAGCAATGCGGGGGTATTGATTGTCGTCCGGTTTCGATAGAAATTACCTATGGACTGGAGCGACTAGCGATGTATCTTCAGGAAACTGATGCGATCGCTAAAATTCGCTGGACTGATAACATCCGCTACGGGGATGTTCACCTCCAGGGAGAAATAGAGCAGTGTACCTACAACTTTGAGGCATCTAATCCAGAGTTACTCTTTACCCTTTTTGGTCTTTACGAGCAAGAAGCCTCGCAACTGATCGAGCGAGGATTGGTTCTACCCAGTCTGGACTATGTTTTGAAGTGTTCTCATACTTTTAACTTGCTCGATGCCAGAGGCGTTATTTCCGTAACGGAGCGGACTCGCTACATTGCTAGAATTCGCCACCTAGCAAGACAAGTAGCCCAGCTTTACTTGCAGCAACGGGAAGCGCTAGGTTTTCCACTGGCGAAATTGCACAATTCCGAGCGCTCGCCTGGTAAAATTTTGACGCGGTAGCTTGCACGCCTCGTAGTGGTGTTAAACCCTATGGTTGATCTGTTAAACCTTTTAGAACCAATTGGCGATATATTCCGGAGTATGGGCATTCCCCAGCCGGTGGTACATTGGGGGCATCCGTTGATGATGGCAATTGTGGTCTTTGTTATGGGCAGCTTTGTGGGCTTAGCTGGATGGCGGGGACGCACAATTGCAGATGAAGCAACTGCGGCGAAAAGTCGCATGGAACACCGCAAGTTAGCGCCTTGGATGTTTCTGTTTATGGCAACTGGCTATACCGGCGGCGTTTTATCTTTGGTGATGCAGCATCAACCGATCTTGGAAAGTCCCCATTTTTGGACTGGCTCGATTGTGCTGCTGTTGCTGGCTATCAACGGATTAATTTCTGTAACCGGCTTTGGGGGCAATAAAGCAAGTTTACGCACCGTTCACGCCTACTTGGGAAGTGTAGCCCTTGTCGTTGTCTTTATCCATGCCGTGCTGGGTTTGAAATTGGGTTTGGCAATCTGATGGCTGCTGTTGGTGGGATAATTCTGTGTTTGGCTTACATTCTGGGACTACTGTCTGCGGCAGTAATGTCTTCCATCGCCGAACGCAGATTTTATTTCATTCTGGCTTTAGCATTAGGTGGGTTAGGACTAGCAGCAGCTTTCATCATCCCTCGAATTTGGCGAACAGTTGCGCCACGTAGATTATGGCTAACGGCTGCAACGCTTTTGTTTTTAGCTCCCCTGTATTTTCAACTAACTGTGCCGCAACCAGGAAAAAATGATATTAGCCAGTTCGTCGCCACACAGACAAGCGGGAATGCTCAGGAGCAGATCGTCAGGGTGCGCGGTAAGATTGCGAGTACGCCTCGCCTAACTCGCAGTAAACGGGCTCAGTTTTGGTTAAATGCTAATCAACTCAACGAAGTAGCGGGGATAGACAAACCAGCAAGGGTCGGTCAAAGCGTTACGGGTAAGTTGTATGTCACCGTTCCTTTATTGCAAGCAACTGGTTTAAATAGCGGTCAAGAAATTAACGTGACTGGAAGCTTATACAAACCTAAACCGCCTGCTAATCCCGGTAGCTTTGATTTTCAAGCTTATTTGGCTAAAGAAGGTGCTTTTGCCGGTTTGACAGGTCGAAGCGTGAGTATTCCGGATGAAAAGGCAGGTTCCCGCTGGGGATGGTGGCGCATCCGACAGCGAATTCTCCGCTCTCAAGCTAGTAAGTTAGGTATTCCTGAAGGTCCTTTTGTTAGTGCAATGGTGCTGGGAAGTCAGGCGGTAAACTTATACCTACCAGCCGCGATTCGAGACCAGTTTGCCAAAGTAGGATTGGCTCATGCATTAGCTGCTTCTGGCTTCCAAGTTTCTCTGATTTTAGCGATTGTTGGCTCGTTGACTGGCAGGTTATCAGCAAGAGCAAAATTTGGCTATGGTGTGGCGGCACTTTTGATTTTTTTGGGGTTAACTGGGCCACAAGCACCCGTGCTGCGAGCAGTAATAATGGGAATTGCCGCATTGACTGCTATGGTGCAAGAGCGAAAAATTAAGCCGTTTGGTTCTCTTTTATTGGCTGCTACTATTTTATTGCTGATTAATCCGCTTTGGATTCAAGATTTAAGTTTTCAATTGAGTTTTCTGGCAACGTTGGGATTGTTGACAACTGTGCCAGCTTTGATGAAAGGTTTAGATTGGTTACCACCTGTATTAGCTGGGGCGATCGCTCTCCCAATTGCTGCTTCCATATGGACGCTACCGCTACAACTATATGTTTTTAACGTGGTTTCGCCCTACAGCATTCTAGTCAATGTAATTTCTACACCTTTAATAACTATTATTAGCATTGGTGGCTTCATCAGCGCTTTGGCTGGGTTGATTTGGCCTTTGGCAGGCAGCGCGATCGCTTGGCCTCTATATTACCCCGCACATTGGCTAATTCAACTGGTAGAATTCTGCGGTCAGTTACCTGGAAATTCAGTTGCAGTTGGCGCGATCGCTCTCTGGCAGTTAATCGCACTCTATGGTTTAATCGCCATAGTCTGGCTTTGGCGTTGGTGGCAGCGGCGTTGGTGGTTAGCCGGATTAATCGCTATCAGTTTGGTTGTCTTTCCTGTTTGGTACGCTAAGACGACTTTGTTCCAAGTAACCGTGCTAGCTACTCCAGGAGAACCTGTCCTGATTATCCAAGACCAAGGAAAAATTACGCTGGTTAATAGCGGGGATGCCAATACAGCTCGTTTTACAGTTTTACCTTTCCTGCAACAACAAGGCGTTAACCAAATAGATGCGGCAATTCGTTGCTGTACTCCACGCTTGGGTAACCGAACTGATACCCAGGTTACGAACAATGGCTGGTCTACAATTTTAGAACGCTTGCCTATTGCTAACTTTTACAACGAACCGGCTATGAGGGACTCTACCAGTCAACCCAATCTTGAAACTGCCGTGCAAACTCGTCAGGGAACTTATCAAACTTTAGCAGCCGGTCGCAGGGTCGAAACTGGCTCGACCGATGTTAAGCTACTCGATGCCGACCTTCCTGTGTTGCAGTTGCAGATTCAAGGCCAAAATTGGTTATTGCTGGGAAATCTCCAACCCGATCAGCAAAAGCTGTTGGCAACTAAAATAGGACTGTCCAATTTACAGGTTTTAGCATGGTCTGGGGAACGCTTGACCAACGATTTGCTCAATGTACTAAAACCGAGTGTCGCGATCGCTTCCTCGAGTTCTGTAGATCCGGATACGGTGACAGCGTTGCGGAGAAACAAAACTCAGCTTTTCTGGACAAACCGCGATGGTGCAATTCAGTGGTCACCCAAAGGTGGGTTTGAGACAACTTTGGAGTTAACTGAAAACGAAGCTTCCCTCCTGTGATATACTAGAAAAGCACTCTGGAAACGAGTAAAATAGGATAATCCATCTGTGGAGAGGTGGCAGAGTGGTTGAATGCGGCAGACTCGAAATCTGCTTTGGCGGCAACGTCAACGTGGGTTCAAATCCCACCCTCTCCGTTGTAAAATTCAGATTTAATCAGACTTTCAGAGCTTAATCTCGTAATCGAGTAGCCAAAACCCACCTGACCATTTGGCTACTGAGATGGCTGATCAGATGTGGGAGACAGCAGGATTATGGTATAGTCACCCAACTGGTCAAAGAGCCAAGGTGAGGCGTTACAGACCCCAGTACAACACCCGACACAATTTAATTACGATGGCTTTGGAAGGTGGGGTGACCGATCCACAGGTAGCCAAGTTAGTTGGTAACAGCATAGAAATCATCCTATGAAGATGGAAGTTCCCATTTACTAGGTGCAACTGGGAGGCCGATTTTAATTTAATCTTATGATTAAATCTGAGATTGCTTCCCTGTTTTTATTATTAGCAATCATTCGGGGATAGCCAGGTATAAAATTTCAATTAATTTAAATTCAATCCTAAAAAATCAAGCAATAATAAATAAATTCAGTTGTTGGATAGGTAAAAATAAAATTTTATATTCAATATGATACAGTGATTAAAGAGTTTTGTAATGCGGTATATAAACATTACAGCAATAGCGGGCATGAGGTATAAAATTATAAAGCCTCTAAGCATAACAATGAAGAAAAAACTTTACAGGCAGGCGCAACTCTATTGTTAATTAAGAGTAAATTGTGGAATTATCAGTATTTTCAGCCAAGGTTTTCAGTCATGGTCGCACAGGTGAGTTGCACCTCGCACATACCACACTCTCTACACCCATATTGTTCCCAGTGGTATGTTTGATCACGGGTACGACAGCTAGGGGTGGAGGGTTATGGAAATATGTTTTACAGGCAGATGTATCCAATGGCTTGCTGCGTCGTAACCTGCCTGTCATGTCTCAGGTGCTTCACTTTTTAGACTTCATTCCCAATAGGGTTCATGAGCTTAACAAGTGGAGAAACTTAGGCATTCAACGACGTTACAATCAGGAAGTATCACCACCTCTGCAATACAATTCTGCAATATTTCTTGATTCTGGTGGGTTCAAGCTACTCTGGAACAAAAACGTAGACTTGTCGGTTTATGGTCTATCTGTCAAAAGCGATAAAGGTTATGAGACTATCTTGGAATTGCAGAGGGATTTAGGGGGAGATATTGTTGCTACACTCGATTACCCCTTGCCTCCTGGTCTGACAGAATCAGAGGCGAAGGAGTGGATGGATAAGAGCATAAAGAACGCTGTTGGAACAGCTAGGTATCTCCAGAAAAATCCAGATTACCAGCCTTTTCTTTACGTTGCTGCTCATGGTCAAGATCGAGCGAGCATGGGTGATTATATGAAACAAGTCTTTAAAACATTTCAGGAAAAAGACTTGAATAATTTCCCCTTTGGATTGGCTGTTGGTTCATTAGTACCGCTGCGGGGAGCGCATAAATATTCTGCCATTATTGAAATACTAAGGGGCTTGCAGGAGAATATCCCAGAAAGTAGGCGCAATCAAATACCTATCCACGTTTTTGGGGTAACAGGCAATATGATACCTATTCTGGCATATCTGGGAATAGATAGCTTTGATTCCAGCACCTACGTTCAAGAAGCGAGAAGTTTAAACTACATTGACCCTAAGACTAGACGTACTTATCCAGTTCTGGAAATGGAAGAATTGACCTGTAATTGCCCTGTGTGTCAGCAGGTGAACTTGGAGGAGATACAAAGTTCGCTGACATCAGAAATTCGCGGTCGTCCACTGCCCAACGGTCACTACAAGAGTAAATACTACGGCGATATTGCTTTACACAATCTGGAAATGGATTTCCGAGTCGTCAAAGAGACAAGAGAAGCTATAGAAGCGGATTCATTGCAGGAATATCTGATTCAGCATGCAGAAAAGTTTCCTAAGTTGCAGTCTGCATTGGAGGTTATCGCTAAAGAAGATGAGAGCCTAGGAGTTAGACTAACGCGCATAGTGTCCGCGCCTCAAAAGCAGAAAGCAAATCTCAGCGAACGGGTTGTTTCTTTGAAATACACCCCTGATGACTTCAATATTCTAAATAATGGTTACTGCCCCACTAAAGACAGGCGTGTGTTGTTAATCATTCCTTGTTCGGGTGGTAAACCTTATTCCAAGTCCCGTTCTCATCGCTTGATTGGGGAAAGACTCGAGCAAGCTTTGGGAAAAAAGACCGAACTAATTCACAAGGTAACGCTTTCTGGACTTTACGGCCCGGTACCAGAAGAATCGGAAAATGAAGCAGCTATATTAGGCTACGACTTTCGTTTAGAACCATTTAACCAAGCTCAAATTGACCTAATAGCTAATCGCCTGGTGTCCTACTTAAATCGACATAGCGATCGCTACATCGCCTGTATCGGTTATGCTACCAGTCGAGCTTATCGCACTGCACTAGAGCAGGCTGCCCAACAGGTATCCTGTTTATGCGTACTTCCCACCAAACCCAAAACTCGGCGACTGACAGAGTTCTTCAGGCAGGAAAATGTAGCGGAGTTGGTGGAGGAGGTTATAACCACACTGAATAAATAGAAAAATTTAATGTATAAATTGCTACTTTTACTCTCCTCTATTTCTTCGCGATCTGTTTCAAAACCTGATATACTTTGGGTAAGCCTGTTCAGAAATATAAAGTTATGTACGCTGAATAGTAACCTGTGTAATCAAAAGTACTGCTTGAAAGTAGAAGTGAGTGTCAGACAATACAAGAAAATTATTTTAGGATAAAAATAATTATTATTTCAATCAGTAAAACTTCATCTCAGGAGTGTATGTGATGGCTGAAATAGAAGAAATTATAGATCAGAAAATTGGTGAAGTTCGTACTGAGTCTCTTGATATAAGCTTCGGCGAAATCGTCAATTTACATTCAGCAAAAGAACTGATAATTCAACCAGAATATCAACGTCTATTCCGATGGTCTGATGAACAAAAGTCGCGCCTAATTGAGTCAATTCTTTTGGAACTGCCAATACCTCAAATTTTCGTTATAGAAAAAGAAAGTGGGGTTTTGGAACTAATTGATGGTCTGCAAAGAATCAGTTCAGTTATTCAGTTTATTAATCCGTCAGTTTTAAACCTGGAACCTCTTGTTCTTCAAGGATGCGATTTAGTCAAAGATCTGGATGGTAGAAAATTTGAGGACTTACCCCTAAGACTGAGGCTTACCATCAAACGCTCGTCAGTTAGAACTGTTGTCATCAAAAGACAAAGTAAGTCATTTTTAAGATATGCAATGTTTAAAAGATTAAATACAGGCGGAGCAAATTTAGATCCACAAGAAATTCGCAACTGTTCTGCCAGGATGGTAGGTGAAGATGGCATCCGATTCTATTCTTTTATACAAGAAAAGGCAACTCACCCTGCTTTTGTAAATTGCATAGAAACACTGTCACAACCAGAAAAAGATAAAAAAGGAGACGAAGAACTTGTTTTGAGATTTTTGGCTACCAAGAATGCTCAGAATTTATTTAAAGGTAGTGTTCAAGATTGGCTAGATAATTACATGGAAAAAATCCTGCTTAAAGATATAAACTTTGATTACCATTTAGAAACAGAACAATTTAATAGATTGTTTACATTCTTGAGTAATACTTTAGGAGAAGGTGCATTTGTAAAATATAGGGGAAACGATCCTATAGGAGGTCTTGCTCCTGCTTATTATGAAGCTATTACAGTAGGTACTTGTAATGTACTGGAGCGCATTCGTAATCTGCCAATTGATGCAATTAAACAGAAAATAATTGATCCAGTTCAAACTGAAGAATTTAGAAAATATACTGGTTCTGGCGCCAATAAACAAGACAAGCTAAGAGGCAGAATCAATACAATTGAGAACGCTCTTTTGGAGCTAGTCAATGAGTAAGTGGTTGCAGCAACTGGAAGAAGATTTAGATTGGAGACAGGCAGAACTTGCTATATTGAAGCAACAAGCTGTTCTAGCTGCAAAAGACTCTGCTAGATACCGAGTGCTTCTACGTGCAATGTGGGCGCTTCTTTATGCTCACTACGAAGGTTTTTGCAAGTTTGCATGGGATTTATATCTCGACGAACTGCAAAAGACAGGGGTTAAAAGAAAAGATTGTAAAGATACAATAGCGAGGCTATCTCTTTATAAGAAATTTAAGGAGATGAGAGGAAATTTATCTCCATTAAGTATATGGGAATTTGGGCAAACAGGTTTCAACCTAATGCTAGAAGAAAATTTAGATTTTCCCGAAAAATTAGAAACACAATCAAATTTATGGCCTGATGTATTGAAACAAAACTCACTCTTAGCTGGTCTTGATTGTAAGCTAGTAGATCAATACGAAATAGAACTTAAAGCATTAGTTAGAAGGAGGAATGATATCGCTCATGGTCAAAAAATGATAATTAAAGACCTGAACGAGTATCAAAAATATGAAAATGCCGCTTTAGAGGTAATGCATGAGCTAGCAGTATCAATTGTTGACTGCTTAGATAAACAACTATACCGACAAAGCCCCTAGCAGACGCCAGACTGCCTGCCTTAATGCTAAGTCTGTATTTTGAGCGTTACTTTTCCTGATGCTGGGCACCAGCTAGACCGTTCGGGGAAGCAGTCGCGTAGCGAATCGCTTCTACCATAATCTTATGCTCCTGCACCTGTATCCGGGCGTGCAGGGTTTCTGGGGTATCATCGGGCAAAACCGGCACGGCGGCTTGGATGAGAATTGGGCCACTGTCAACTTCTGGAACAACTAAGTGAACCGTATAGCCAGTAATTTTTTGCTTGAGTCGGTTGATAGCACGTTCAACAATATTGCGTTGACGGTAGATTTCACGGTTAAAAGGACCGTCCCACTTTCCATAACGTTCTGGCAGGTCTCGCCGTGGCGCTCCAGTTCTTAGTATCCACAGGATGCCATTGACAACCTGTCGGCGATCGTGATTTGGCTTACCCGTTTTCGGTTTCTGCGGTGGCAGTAGCGGTTTTAACCTCTCCCACTGCTCATTACTCTCGTCCCCTCGATTCATCAACACAAAAGAAGAGCGCTCGCGCCTTTTTTAGGATATAACGAGTTTGAAAACACGCCCTAATCCTCGTTCCTCAGCTTACAGCGCTACCCATGCGGCGATTTCAACTCTAGCAAGCGAGGCAGAAATTATAGCGCTCGCAAATCGCGAAGGTTGGCGTGCTTTGCGTTGTTCGCGGGATGGCTTTTTTGATGTAATTGAATTCTGGGTGGAAAATCGGCTGCTTTTAGAGTTATTACCACCAATATCTTGCATTTATGCAACCGCAAGCGTTGCAAAATTTCCTAGAAAATCCACCTGTAGGTATTGCTAAATAAGCCAGCGAGTGGTAATAGGTAATGGGTAGTTATCAGAAGTTAGCTGCTCAATCAGCTGCTATGCATCTAAATAGAATACAGAGACGGGCAGGATGCCCATCCCACAAGAATCTCAGAAAAATTCACTGTCAAATTAGATGCATAGCAGCTTAGTCTCAGGACTTACGCCAAAAAACCGGGTTTCTATGAAAAATCGTTTATGGCAACGATAAATATCCCCATAAACCCTGTTTATCAGCTCTTTGCGCCTAATTTATAAGTCTAGTATACCTCTGCCAAAATTCTTGTGGGGTAGGCATCCTGCCTGCCCTTATCTTAATTTTATGAAAAAGTCCAATTACCAATTACAAATTACCAATTACCACTTTAGCTAAAATAAAGATATCCTTACCCTATCAGCATTTGCTGATAAACCATCATGCCTTCTCCATTTCCGGGGATGAACCCCTATTTAGAAGATCCCAATCGTTGGTCGGATTTCCATAATCGTTTGATTGTAGCGATCGCTTATGACTTGACCCCAAAATTACTGCCAAAATATCAAGTCGTCACGGACAAGCGAATTTATGAAATTATCGGCACAGATTCCCTCTTTGTCGGTAGACCTGATATTACCGTACAACGCCGCCAAACAATATCGCCTTCAACTTCTTCCAATGTTGCTGTTGTTACTCCAGCAACGCAACCAATTAAAGTAGATTTACCAATGTTAGAAGAAGTTCGAGAAGCTTATTTGGAAGTCCAAGATCCAATAACTAAAGAAGTAGTCACAGTTATTGAAATTATTTCTCCTACAAACAAACGAGGCGAAGGCCGTTCAAAATATGAAAAAAAACGTTACTCTGTGTTGGGTAGCTTAACGCATTTAGTAGAAATTGACCTGCTGCGAATGGGCGAACATTTACCAATTTTAGGCAATCCAACCCAAAGTCATTATCGAATTTTGGTGAGTCGATCGAATACGCGCCCTACCGCCGATTTATATGCTTTTAATTTACCCGATGCAATTCCTGCTTTTCGATTACCTTTAAGACCGGGGGATGTAGAACCAGAGGTAGATTTACAGCCGCTATTACATGGGGTTTACGATCGTTCTGGCTACGATTATTTTATTGATTATAATAGCGATACCGTGCCACCTTTATCAGAATCGGATGCAGCTTGGATGGATGCGCTGTTACGCGAGAAAGAGTTGCGCTGATTGGGATTTTTTGACCGCAGTTTAGAAAAAAAATTGTCTCAATTTTGGCTAGCATTGCTAGTGCTACCTTGACCCAAGTCGCGCAAAAATTGGTTGTTTTTTCTTAAAATATAAATTTTGCCCATCTTTTCTTTGTCACTTGAGTTTAATGTTTCTTCAATGGCTAAGAACCCTTGTTTTCTTACAATAACATCGGATGCACTGTGTTGAGTAATTTCTATTTTTGCGTAACCTTGAGAGTCTGTTGATTGAATTGTTGGTATATTTTTTGATTTAAAAAATAATATTTATGCATTATTCAGAGGTTGACCATTTTCATCTGCCACTAAAATTTGAACTTCAACTAAACCTACTGGTGCTGATACATCATTGGACTTATTGTTAGCATAGAGATCGAACACAAATGGGAAGAGTATAGTAATTAATACTGCTAAAACAATAATAAGTATATATCTAGAGCGCGTGCTATAGATTTTCTCCTTTTCTAAATTTTGAGAATAATCTATATCGTCTTTTCCTTTTTGGTTGGGGGTCTTACTCATTTTTATCTTTCCTTCTTTAGTTTAATGATTGTTGGTCAAGTTTTCATACTGGTCGAGGATACTTTTCAAAAATTTTTTTTTTCCGTAATCTTTGTTTGCGCTTATAACCTCTACCGAAAAGTTAGGTATACTATTCTGTTCACAAGCTGTTTTAATTTCTTCCTCTATATCTATAAATATTTGTTTTGCATATTCTTCATAATTTAAATTTTTCGGATTAGGTAAGCATTGATTTTTAAGTAATTTATCTAGTAGATCGCATTTGTTTATAACGAGTTTTACGCTTCTCAGATTGAGGCTATAGATTACAGAAAAAACAAGTTATATAGTGACTTGATTAATATAAGACAAATGCTCCTGTTTTCTGTTGTGTATTTTGGTTTCTGTATTTGTGCTAAGCCATGAAAGTTGCAGATCTTGAGGATCTAGAGGATTGCCATTCTCATCATAGCGTCCAATGATATCAACAATAAAAATAGCAGCATTCACCAGATTTTTTTCTAGGATATATGAATTTATCGGGAATATTTGTAATTCCCATAGATGGTTTTTGCCCTCTCTAATCTATTACAGAAACTGTAATTTTTAACCCTGGGATAACTGTGATTTTTTCGGTGTAACATGCAAGATTATTAGTTGATTGATGCACTGTATTTTCCAATGTAAACCAAGAATGAATCAGAGTCGTTTTTCCAGTTCCCGCCGCCCCATACAAATAAATAATGCAACCTTTATTTTTTTGAGCAGCTAAAACACGATCGAGCAATGGTAGAAAAGCATAGATCGCAATACCTATCAATATTGGAAAAGAGACAGCGATTATAATATCAATCCAGTTATTTTTATCTGGCTTGAACAGGTGAATAACAAATATCACAAAAACTGTGGAAAGTAATAAAATAAAAAATAAAATGACTCGCCTGTTTGTCATGGTATGGTGTTGAGTTGATTATAGGTAACCTCTATATTGGATATTCAGCATTTTGAATCGCCATCCGGATAGTTATCCAAAATAATCAGGACTTACGCAACGACACTAAATATAGTGTAATGGTGCCGTACTCTGCTGGCTAACGCACCCTACATATAAAAACTTTGCGTAAGTCATGGTGCCGTACTCTGCTTGCTAACGCACCCTACATATAAAAACTTTGCGTAAGTCCTGATAATAAAAATTACTTCAACACATAGCCAGCAGTACCAGGAATTTTTATCGCCTAGTTAAGAGAGCAAATATAAAATTATCCTAACAAAAAGTTTTGAGGATGGGAAATGCGATCGCACATCCCATTTCCTTATTCTTACACGCTACCAGTGAAGGCTTTTTCAGCAGGTCCGGTCATGTATACTCGTTGGTCAAGTTCTGACCATTCTATTTCTAATGGTCCGCCGGGAAGTTCGATAGTTGCTTTGCGATCGCACATTCCCGTTAACACTCCTGCCACCAATGACGCACAAGCACCCGTGCCGCAAGCTAATGTGATGCCAGCACCTCTTTCCCAAACCCGCATTTTTAAATAATCTTTACGCACCACTTGAATAAATTCCGTATTTGTGCGTTGGGGAAAGACTGAGTGATGCTCGAATTGAGGACCAATATTTTCTAAGGGAATAGCTGCCACATCCTCAACAAATGTGATGCAATGGGGATTGCCCATGCTGACGCAAGTCACTTGCCAAGATTTTCCCGCAACTGACAAAGGCAGATTGATGACTTTTTGGTCAGCGGGTGCAAGGGTAGTGGGAATTTCCCCGGCGAGGAGGCGCGGCAGTCCCATATCTACGGTGACTTGACCGTCGGGGCGCAATTGGGGTTTCATGACACCAGCGAGGGTATGGATGCGATATTCAACGGTAGGGTCTGATTTTCCCTCTAATTCGGCGATGAAACGCGCTAAACAGCGAATGCCGTTACCGCACATTTCCGGTTCGGAACCGTCGGAGTTGAAGATTCGCATTGTGTAATCGGTGCCATCTTGTCCCGGTAGTGCGAAGATAACGCCATCGCCACCGATGCCGAAATGGCGATCGCATAACTTCACCGCTTGTTCTGGGGTCACAGCAGGGTCGGATGAGGAACGATTATCGATCACAATAAAGTCATTCCCCAAACCGTGATACTTAGTAAACTCGATTGCCATTAGATTTGTCCTTTGTCAATTGTTATATGGTAATGGCATTCCCAGGCAGAACCGTGGTAATTGCGTTCCCAGGCAGAACCGTGGGAACGAGGGTATCCTAAAATTACCAATTACCCATTACCAATCGCCAATTACCCATGAGTAGCGAATTCGATACTAACTTGCCCAGCGTTCGTAAAGTTCAATCTACGATTAAAGATCAAAAACAGGTCGAGATGAAACTGACCACAGGTGACGTGCTAGCTGGTAAGCTGCTCTGGCAAGATCCATCTTGTATCTGCCTGCGGGATGAAAGCAACCAGCAAATCCTGATCTGGCGAGGCGCGATTGCTTATATCAAACCCAAAGCGTAGGTAATGGGTAATTGGTAATTGGTGTTTCTTCCCCATTACCAATTACCCATTACCAATTACCCTTCTCTTAAATTATCCACTGGCAGAAACTCGCGCAACGCTTCGCTTTCACCCGCTGTTACCACGGGGACGAGGGGAACGGGTGCGGGGGTTTCGGGTGCTAGAATTTGCTGAATTTGATTCAGGGGATGGAAACCGCCGCATAATAGTATGCGATCGCCTGCTAGCAATTCGGTATCTTCTCCCGGTAAGCGGATAAACTTACCATCCCGGCGAATGGCGCGCAGTTGGACGCCATACTGGCGACGAATATCGAGAAGAGCAAGTTTTTGCCCGATGAAAGGACTATCTGGCGGTACTACAATCCACTGACAGGGGTCATCGAAACCGGGTACGACAGCTTCCCCTTTCGCCAAATCGTCGAAGGCGGCGAGTTCTTCCCCTTCTCCCACGACTAACAAGCGATCGCCTTCGTGGAGGGTTGTTTGCGCGTCTGGATAGTCTACTTCATCGCCTCTAGATCGGCGAATTGCCATTAAACTCACTCCAGTTAAGTTGCGGATATCTGCTTCCCCTAACGTCATCCCCTCTAAGGGCGAACCGGCGGGTAGATTATACCACCGACTGTTCATATCAGAGGCCGCCAGTTGCAGTTCGCGGGAAACTTGGGAAGCGGAACGAATTGGACGCAGATCTAGATAGCTGCGATCGCGTATTTGCTGCACTTGCTGTTGAATCGCTCTCGGAGTCATTCCCATACCGATCAGCAGGTGACTTGAGAGTTCCAAACTCGCTTCAAATTCTGGTTGTACTACTTCCCGCGCCCCCAATTGATAGAGCAATTCGATATCCTTTTCTTGGTTAGCGCGCACGACGATATCCAATTCGGGTGCTAATTCTAACGCGCGTTTGAGGGCAAGGCGGGTACTCATCGGATCGGGGAGTGCGATCGCCATTCCCCGCGCGTTGTTTACTCCAGCGGTTTCCAGCACGTGCAAGCTGGTACAGTTACCGTAAACGTAAGGCACTTTTGCATCTCGCAATTGCTGTATTCTACTTTCCGACTGGTCGATCGCTACCACTGGATATTCCTGCGCCTGTAACAATCGCACCAAATTGCGCCCCACCCTACCATAACCGCAGACGACGATGTGATTTTGCAAATCTATGTCGCAGGCGACTTCTAAAGGTACGTTCGCTTCTTCTAAATAGTTTTTGATCCAGGGTAAATCTAACAATTGCGGCACAACGCGCATCAAAAATGGCGTCACCACTAAGGTAACAGCGGTTGTCCCCAAAATTAATAAATAAATTCGGCGAGAAACCAGCCCCAATGCTTGTCCTTCGCTCGCGAGAACGAAGGAAAATTCCCCAATTTGAGCCAGTCCCACCCCAGCTATTACAGCAGTTTTTAAAGGATAGCGAAACCCTCTCACAATCGGCGCGAGGATTAAGAATTTACCCAACAATACTAGGGCTACCAGTCCTAAAATCAATTCCAGGTTATTCCACAAAAACACCGGGTCGATTAACATGCCAATCGCCGCAAAAAATAAGGTAGCAAAAATATCCCGGACTGGTTCGACATAGGTTAAAGTTTGGTCGGCATATTCGACTTCTGAAATCATTAACCCGGCGACAAATGCACCCATTTCGATGGAAAGTCCTAAATGTTCTGTCAGCAGGGCGACACCCAAACACAAAGCCACCACGCCGAGTAAAAACAGTTCCCGACTCTCGGTTTTAGCTAAAAATCGCAGAATTTGTGGTATAATCCATATCCCAACTGCTAATGCACCCGCTGCAAATAACGCGATTTTGAGTACCGCCGCTCCTACTGCTAAACCAAGCGCTTCTGGGGGTTCGTCAAGCGCTGGGAGGACGGCTAGCATCAATCCTACTGCCAGATCCTGCACGACTAATATACCCAGCATTACCTGAGCGTGGGGCGTTTCGGTTTCGTTGCGCTCCATCAAGCACTTGAGGACTACGGCGGTGGAAGATAATGACAGAATTGCGCCGAGAAACATTCCCTTGGCGGGTAAGGTTTCCCAAGCCCCCGTCACGCCGCATAATAAAACCGTGATGGCGATGGTGAGGGCGATTTGGAGTCCGCCGCCACCGAGAGCGATCCCTCGCACTTTCTTAAGTTCGGCAAAGGAAAACTCCACCCCCAAAGCAAATAACAAAAACGCCACGCCAAACTGCGCCAGGGTTTCGACCTGAATCACTTCTTTAATCAGTCCTAACCCGGCAGGGCCGACAATCATCCCCCCCAACAGATAACCTAATAAAACGGGTTGCCGCAACAGCGACGCCAACAGACCCCCCGCCGCCGCAGCACTAAGAACCAATACCAAATCGACAATCAGCCTAAAATCTTCTTGCACAAGTTTCTACAAGTTTCTCAAAGAAATATTACAGTGTATAAATTAAGAATACAGAGTTTTGCCAGTCTTGGGCGATATCCGCCCCAACCGTCGCCCCCCACGCAGGATTGCGCGGTCGGTTTTACCAATAAAATTTGGTAAAAACAGACACAGGAATTACGCAGGAGCGGCTTAGAAACGGGATTTCTCGTCCTGTTCTGGTCAAATTGCCAAAATCAAAGGCTGTCGAATAAATATTTTAGCCCAGATTTCTGAGAATTAGCTAAAAAATTTATGAGAAAGTCTCAGCGAAGCTACTGCATATGTTCAGGTAAAAATCATTCCTACCTCAGTTGAAACAGGCATACTGATTTTCAGTTTCATCCAGGCATTTTTTGCCACCATACTTTATTCTGAAATCATGGCAACCATAGAAAATATTGTGCGGGTAATCAACAAAGAACTCGTTCCTCAATTTGAAGACAAACTTCGCAGCTATCTGATTCAACAAGATAAAGAATGGCTGATTGAACAAATTGTGCGTTTAACCCTGGACGCCCATAGCTTACGAGAAATGGATCGAAAATTAATCCAGGAAGCCAAAGCTAAGAAAAGATTTGAAAGGATATATCGGTTACAAAAAATGGCATTAAATCGCGATATGCTGGTCGATTTTATCAATAAATATGAAGATTATGACCGCGATCGGTTGATAGAGCAAGAGTACCTATTAGCTAATGCGCCTGCTAAGGGAACAGCTTTGATTACTGATGAGTACCGTACTGAAAAAGGTAATAAATTCCTACTCTACTGTAAGGATATTTTATTCGGTATTCTGTTTGGAGATGAGGGGACAAAGACTTACTTACCCCGAACTGGGCGAGAACTTTTATCATTGACTGTACCCCGATATAAAGCAGAGGTATTGGATTTTATGAAGGCAACAACAGAACTTAACGCTTTAGGAAGTTGGCAAGATCCGGAAAGTGTCTCGAATGATTCGCGAGAAGATAATGTAATTTTAGAAGTTGAGTACAGTGAAGTTGAGGGCGAACTTGGGGGAGCAGGTTTGATTAGATCGCTGAGTTTAATTAATAATTTGGAAGTAAACGAGCAAATTCTATATGCCCGCATGATTGTGGTAGAGCATACTACTTTAATTACCTGATATTATGTCCGGTTGCATCTCAGCTAGGGGGAAGCGGGTTTTACCGATTACCTATGGCAAAAACAGACAATTTAAAGGTGAGGACACGGCGAGGGTAAAATGTTGACTTAGAAACCGGGTTTATGGCGGCAATCTCGAGTTGCCAAACCCAGGATTTTTCCGAGAAACAAAGGTGTACAAAGAAACCGAATTGATGGCGGCGAAGTCGAGTTGCCAAACCCAGGATTTTTCCGAGAAACAAAGGTGATTGGCGTTGGGAAAGAAGATTTCGGATGCCGTGTCCCTAGGATTCTTCAAATAAGCGATCGCCGCGATGCAACCGATACGCCATTTGATAGGTTTGCTCTTGACTTCGCATCGTCGGTGCGTGAGCAGCTAAATATCGCGCCGCAGCGACCAAGACATGAACTCCAGCAGGAGTTTGACCCAGCAAAGAATACTGGCGAAATGCTGCTTCCATTTCCTGAATGACGTGAAAGTCGCGATTTTCTCGCAACATTAACTTGCCCAACATCGCCATCAATGTTTCGGGTTTCCCACCAGCGTACAAATATTGTGCCACCAATTGTCCGACCTGATTGACTTGTTGCTGTCGATCCAACAGTTCTGGTAATTGTTTGAGCAATTCTGCTGGATTTTCCAATCCATCTTTTGGTTCTGGAAGTTTGGCGGGCGGTATATTCAAAAATCGATTCAAATAGACGCTCATCGCCGCATCAAAAACTCCCCTTAGTAATTCAGGAGATGGGACTCGTCGCAAACCTTGGTGAACCGCATTGGCAAATGTAAAAGGATGGTGTGCTGTATTCCAATCGCTACGATCGTTGTTGGTATGGAAGCGCGCAACGCGCAAGGCGGCGGCGTAAGTCACCGCGCCTGCTAATTGTTCTTCGGTACAACCTGCTTTTAAAGCTGTCAAAAGTGCGTCGGCGATCGCGACGGCATCCTCACCCAATAAAATCGGTATCAATTGCTCAAAATCCGACCAATTACCTCGGTGAGATTGACCTAATTCTAAAGCTTTTGGCAATTGCTCAAACGCCGCTTCTAAAATTTCTACCAAATCGACTGGATAGCGCCAAGAGTTAGATTCTTCCATGCGAGTTGCATTCGCCAAACCCGCTACTAAACTTGCTAAAACACCCTCCGATCCTTGCCAATTGACAGCATCTAAAGCTTCTAGTGCTTTGTTAATAAAATCCAGGGTATGACCGACATCAATGTAGCGGCGATCCGTGGCAGATGCAAATAACATATCGGCAATTTGTTTTGAACTTGCACCAATCCGAATTGCCGTGACCAAACATCGTTCTGCTGCTTCGCTGTCGCGCCGTTCGATAAATTGACGGAACCAACTTTTGAGCGCATCAATATCGCCAGAAAAATTCGGCAGCGGGTGAACGACAAAGTGAGGCGGCGCATTTGCACTATCGCGAGCAACTGCGGAAAGTCCCTGATAAAGGGCGCGGGGACGGTCTTCTGCATCTAAATAAGGCAGTAAATTCATCAAGCAGGTGTGGATGGATAACCCGGTATCCCACCCATTTTTGTTGTAGCGAGTGCCAAATTCTAGTCCAATTTGGAACGGTTCTGTAAAGTCAGCGCCCAAGTCTAAAAGCGCGATCGCAGACTTAGCAATCACCAGCGATATACTGTGCTGTAACCCATCTTGCAGTCGCTGGCGTTGGTGGACGTAAGGGTCAACTTGCGGCGCTAAATTTACCCACACCTCCCCATCGCGAATCTGTACTGGGAACCCACGCACATCATCTGCCCAAGAATCAAATGTTCCGCCACTTTTGAGGTCAAAACGGGCGTAATGCCAGGGGCAGGTAACAATACCATCTTTGCAAGTACTGCCGTGGAGGGGAAAACCCATGTGCGGACAGCGGTTATCGATTGCGTATACTTGGTCGTTGGAATAGAAGAGTGCGATGGCGTGTTTTTCTAAATTTACTAGCAAGCTTCCTTTTGCTTGCACATCAGCTAGCTTAGCCGCAAAAACGTAGCCATCTATCGCATTGGAAACCATATTTTTTTCCTCCATTACCAGGATAGGCGAGACGCCCGTCTCGCTCTCCTGACTTTCTAAAGATAACTCTTTATAAACTACGATAGCCATACCGACTTGACTTTGTAAAGACTTTCCTTTAATTTCTTAATATGGAAGCCAAATCGCCGAAAAACGATGCCACGGTGCGGACTCGACGCGCGATCGTGAACTTGCTCAAGCAAGAAGGGGCAATGGACTCGAAAGAGCTATCCACGCGCTTGGGAGTTTCCGCAATGGCAATTCGACAACACCTGTACGCCTTGCAGTCGGAACGCTTGGTCACCTATGAGGAAGAACCCCGTCCGATGGGGCGTCCTGCTAAAGTTTGGCGGTTAACTCCAGCAGCGGATCGCTTTTTTCCAGCAGGATACGCCGAATTGACTTTAAGCTTAATCAATTCAGTAACAGAGGCATTTGGCGAAGGAGGAATCGACCGCCTTTTAGAAGTGAGAACTCGCCATCAAATTTCTGCCTATCGAGAGCAAGTTTCCCAAGATGGGTTGCAAGAAAAGTTGGAAGCATTGGCAATGCTGCGTACCAACGAAGGTTACATGGCAGAAGTTGAAAGGTTAGAAGATGGATCGTTTTTATTAATCGAAAATCACTGTCCCATCTGCGCCGCTGCTACCGCTTGTACGGGATTGTGCGCGAAGGAATTAGAAGTATTTCAGAGTGTTTTGGGGGAAAATGTGAAAATTGAGCGCACCGAACATATCGTCGCTGGTGCGCGACGCTGCGCCTATCAAGTTTCGCTATGAAGTTTTAACTCAGTTTCTTATAATTTCAAATTTGTTATGATATATTAAGCATAAACCAACGACTCGTAGAAATTGGCACGGAGCCTTCCTTATGCCCTTCGCTCTCAAAGCAATTTATCGTAACGGCACACTCATTTTGCAAACTCCTTGCAACTTACCTGAAGGTGCTGAAGTCGATCTATTTATACAATCACCTCAAATTGCAGTACCACCAATTACAGATCTGGCTACCAAGCAACGTTTTCTAACAGAATTGATCGATCGAATGCAGCGAAATATGATTCCGGCTAATGCTCCTAAGTTAACAAGAGAAATGCTGCATGAACGCCGTTGATACTAACATTCTGATCTATGTAAACGATCCTCGCGATCTAGTTAAACAGAGAATAGCTTCTTCTTTAGTTTTGTCTCTAACAGATGGCGTTTTACTCTGGCAGGTTGCATGTGAGTATTTAGCAGCCAGTCGTAAACTTGAACCACTAGGGTATGATAGATCGCAAGCATGGCAGTATATTCGTGACTTGCAACAGGTTTGGTATACTGTTCTTCCCACATGGATGCTTCTCGATCGTGCAGAGAATTTGCTAAATCGCTTCAATCTATCCTACTGGGATGCCACGATCGTTGCTGCTTGTCTGGAAGCAAATGTTAAAACTCTTTACACAGAAGACTTTGGTTACTCAAACATTGATGGATTGGCTATTATTAATCCTTTCCAACAACGATCCGAACCAGAGTGAATTGGGCGATCGCATATCGCGCTTAAACCACTGTGAAAGAGCTAGGAGAGTTCTTCAGATATCTATGCCATCCCACAGTTCAGAGATGGCATGTACTTTGCCTTCTTTAGCTTGCTGAAGAGAAGTGCGGAAGCTGGCTAGGATAAGTTCGTTTGGTTCGTCGTCGGGGTCAGTGGGTGGAGTGATGATATTACGGGATGCCAGCAATTGGTAGAAGTCATCGTTCGATATTCCGATTAGTTTGGCTGCTTGTTCAAGGTGAATGCGCTGTTGCTGATAAAGCATAATAGCGATT
>NZ_JBHFNP010000316.1:0-12228 GCF_041929235.1 Microseira sp. BLCC-F43 | reverse complement strand
GGTTGGATTCATTTAGGATTTACTCTAGACAAAAATAGCACAGCTACAAACAGGTGAGATTCGTTGACAGCTTACGTCTACAAGCTAAGACCAAAAGCATCCCAATCAAGCAGTATGGGCAGTTGGGTCAATATGCTTTGCAGCCACTATAACTGGTGCTTGAACGACAGGATAGTCCAATACAGTCAACAGTTTATCCAGGGCGATTACTGCGATATTAGGACTAGGGATCTTGCTTGTCCGTTGACGTGCTTTGTCACCAGAATTAATTCTGGTCAGCAAGAACGGTGCTTCTCTTGAACCTTGGAAGGACACCAAAGTAGACTTTGAGGGGAATGCCAAAAATCCCCGTCGCAGCGAGTCGTGACATTCAAATTACAGCGTTACCACAGCTAAAACTAGCCAGACCTTGGTATGGGGAGATTGATTCAACCGTACTGCAACAGAACGTAAAACAATTGGATGTCCCCTACAAGAACTTTTTTGAAGGTAGGGGATTCCCCAAGTGCAAAAATCCCAGTAATTTTACCTCCTTTACATACGCGACAGGTGTAAAAATTAAATGTTGCAAAGTCTACCTACCCAAGCTGGGCCCGATGGGATTCCATAACTCTAGATCTGTGCCAAACGAGTTCACAATTAAATCCGTTACTGTCCGGCAACCCCAAGATGGTTGGTATATGTCGCTCAGGATTGAGGATAAAACCGTACCCGATTATGTTGCCAAACCTTTAGCAGAAGTCAAGTCGATTATTGGCTGCGACTTGGGCATCACCAAATTGGTGCATCTCTCAGATGGCTATCAATTTGAAAATCCTAAATTTGCCACTAGCAGAAAGACCAAGCATCTTCTTAAAGTTAGGCAGCGTCGAGTTAATCGTAAAATCAGAGGCAGCAATAAACGCAAAAAACCATCCAAGAATGTTGGACGCTTGCATAAAAAGAGCGCTGAGCGAGCGTCAAGCTCGCTCAGTGGTATCTAGCCAAGTCTATCTTGTCCCGGCGAGTAGATGCCATCGCGATAGAAGATCTGAACGTCGCGGGAATGTTACAACGTTGCCAAGTGAAGAAAGATGATATAAATGGGAGGTTTTTAGGGAATGGACTATCAAAAAAGCAGCGATTAAATCGCTCTATCTCGGATGCCGCTTGGAATGAGTTAATTTTGAAGCTCGAGTATCTCGCTGCAAAGCAAGGAAAGATCGCGATTAAAGTTAACCCTAAACATTCGGTGCACCGAATGCAGAAATTGCCTTCACATCGACCGCACCAATCGCGATGGTGAAAAATTCATCTGTTCTGTTTGTGGATTTTTCGCACATACCGATATTACGGCAAGCAAAAACTATTCGAGATAGCGCATCAGAAATGGTACGTGCGGACTGGGCGAAACCTGTGGCTAAAACTACTAAACGCCCGAAACACCGTAAGCAGATGAGTTAGTGCGGTCAAGGGGTTTCCCCAAGTGGAGCAACTGGCGTATCACCAAGCCTTCAATGGCTTTGTGGTGAGCTTGGAGAACCCTAGCAATAGGGATATTAAGATTTAAAGATCTTCAGAATCTCCGCCCATCGACGGCCGGAGAGTGTCAAAGTCTGTTCTACCGCAGAAGGGGCGCTTGGACCCTTGGGTTAGGGGCAATAAGATTGCAGAGTAATCTCCTAGTAACTCAAGTTGCTAGTTACATCCAAGACCGCTGGTAATAGGTAATCGGTAATTGGTAATTGTCAAGAGTAGACTGAGGCATGAATCCCATTACCAATTACCAATTACCAATTACCAATGTCACAACTTATAACTACTCACATCTTGCACCAGTCCCAACATCCGCCAGGGAATAAATTCCCACAGCGAGTAGCGCAAGTCCTCCCAAGAGGACTAAATACTTACGATCAAAAGCTTTCAGTCCTCTTAAGAGGACTTTCGCTAAAAGCCTTTGAAATTGATTTCCGGGCGGGCTAAAACGGCAGGTGCAAGATCTGAGACTAGCAACTTGCGTTAGTAGACAATTCTTAAGACTTTCCTTGACATAACTTGACTTTTCGCCCGGGCATAGCGCCTTTTCACCATTCGCCCCTACCTCCTGAATCATATTGAAATTCCGATGCCTAAGGACATGATATGACATGGGAAAAGTAGGAAAAGTACGAAAAGTACGAAAAGTACGAAAAGTAGGAAAAGTAGGGGAAGATATCTTAAGTCATACTTTAGGGGGATGGCAAATTAGATACATTACCCTCTTGCAATTGGTTAATTTAATATTTCAAAACAATATTGTTAGGGTTGGTTTCGATGCTGTTGGTCAATTCAGCCAGGGGCTTGACCCTCCCCAAACGCCGCTTCTGCTTAAGTCCAACCCCCTTTCCAGCTGGGGAAGCCCTGTTAGGGGTTAGATTTTGCGAATTCACTGACGGGAAATTTCTAGCAGGACAAACAGGTAAGCTTCAAATACTTGCAGCGCGGGCTTTTTGAAAATACTTAAAAAATGCTTAAATTGAATTAATAACTTGTAATATAAAGCTTTGATGAATCTTCTATAAAGATTCAGTAAAAAAAATTTTTTAACCTTGTGTTAATGGTTCCCCTAACCCTTAAATAGAATCAAACCCCGGTCTGTGGATTCACTGACATGGCTAAAACTGTGCTAGATCTTTTCTAGTAAAATGAAATAGCTAATCATTCAAATGAGATTTAACTTTTGTAAAAGATGAACTTCATTTCCTGTTTACGGCAACCAGAAACTAACTTCAGCTTTGCTTTGTTGCTTTCCAGAAGCAAGTCAAATAACTTGACAATTTGATACCGACTTGATAGCACCGCGATCGCCACAAGTCGGTTAGCATTTTTGCTCTCCTTGGTTTGCTGTGAACGTTTTAACCCCAAGTACTTTACCCCTTACAGGTAGAGAGGCCGATAATAATGAATCAGACTGCCAGCTATAGGGAAAAATTTCCCAGTCGAGATAACCAAGAAGAATCCAACCTTTTGCTTGCAGTACAAAAGCTGTTCAATGCAGCTCGAGTAGATGCATCCCTCGCCTCAGAATTCGAGCAATCGTTAAAAGTTTCTAATCTTGAGCTTGGTGATGAGGCATTTAATTGTATATTGCCAGATTCTTCCCAAAATATTGTTCGCCAAGAACATAATGGCGATAATTTTTACATTGTTTGTCAGGGGCGGGTGCGACTGCTGGGTGTTGATGCTTTTGGGCAGCAGGAAGTTTCGGCGGTGGTACTAGAGGAGGGGGAGACTTTTGGTGCAGATGCACTATTGTGCCCTCGCGCTTTGCCTTACCGAGGGATCGCAGCAGGGGCGTTGCAAGTTGCTTGTCTGGAGGCGGCGCAACTCACTAGCTGGTTAGAAAGGTTACCCGCACTGCGAGAATACCTGGAAGGAGAAACTCAAAAACGGCAGCGGCAAATATTCTTTAAAACCTCAACCGACCTGCGACGCTTGCCCAGCCACCAACTGCGCGAGATTGTACCTAATATCGTAGAAATACGGATAAGAGCAGGGGAATCTCTCGCAAAAGCAACCCCTGCCAGCGGTGGTCGCTACTGGCTTGGGAGTGGGGAGTTGAGTCGAGGAAAGAAAGGAGAAGTAGTCAGCGATCTATACCCGAGTTGGGGATATCCGGAAGAAACGCCGTCGGATTGGGTAGCGAAGACAGATTTATTGGTGTATCAGCTGGGATTGGAAGATTGGCAAGCAGCTAGCGCCATCGCGCCGAAGTACTTCAACTCATCGGGGGATGCAGCCGCGAACAACGGACAGAAGTCAGCAAACCCAAGAAAAAAACCAAAGGGACAGCGGACAATTTCCCCGTCAAGCACCCCCTCTCCACAGCCAAAAGACAAAGACGCCAATCCCCAGAAACCACCAGGCAAATCGCCGAATAAAGTCGTTGCCTTTCCCAAACCAGTGCGGCGCATTCGGTGGCCTTGGCAAGGTTATCCCTTTATTTTGCAGCAAAGTTCTTCCGACTGCGGCGCAGCTTGCCTGTCGATGATCTCTCTGTACTGGGGCAAGCGATTTACCATCAGCTACCTGCGAGAACTTGTTAATGTCGGTCTTGCTGGTGCATCGCTGAAAAACTTAGCCGCTGGGGCAGAAAGCCTTGGTTTTATGGCTCGACCAGTGCGAGCTTCTATCGGCAAAATGGCCGAGCAGAAAAACCCCTGGATTGCTCACTGGCAGGGAATTCACTACGTTGTCGTTTACAAGTGTAAGGGCGATCGCATTGTGGTTGCCGACCCCGCCCAAGGCAAGAAATCGATCTCCCGCAAAGAATTTCTGCAAAACTGGAGCGGTTACGCCCTGGTACTCGACCCCACGCCCCGCTTGCAGCAAGCTGAATCCCAGAAAATCTCCCTGGGTCGATTCGTCGGCGCCCTCGCTTCTTACAAGTCCCTGATGGCGCAAATCATTCTCACCTCATTGCTGCTTCAGGTTTTTAGCGTCGTTACCCCCCTGTTTACCCAGATCATTTTCGACCAGGTAGTCGTACACAAAAGCTTACCCACCCTGAATATCTTCATTCTGGGACTGCTTTTGTTTAACTTTTGGAACATGGGGTTGGGCGCTACCCGCCAATACCTGCTGGCCTTTTTTTCTAACCGATTGAATCTCACCCTGATCGGTGGTTTTATCAACCATACCCTGATGTTACCCCTGAAGTTTTTTGAATCGCGCCGCGTGGGGGATATCCTCACCCGCGTTCAAGAAAACAACAAGATCCAGCAGTTTCTCATCGGTCAAGTCGTCTTGGCTTGGTTAGATATGCTCATGGGGCTGATTTATTTGGGTCTGATGCTCTATTACAACTTGCAGCTGACCCTGCTGGTGCTGGCCTTGATTCCTCCGATCGTGATTTTGACCCTGGTGGCTACCCCCATACTGCGACAGGTGTCCCGCGAAATCTTTAACGAATCAGCAGAGCAAAATTCCCTGCTGGTGGAAATGCTCACCGGGGTTTCCACCGTCAAAGCCGTAGCCGCCGAACGCGAAGTCCGCTGGCGTTGGGAAGACCGCTTTACCAGCACCCTGAATCTGGGGTTTAAGGGTCAGAATTTGGGGATTGGGTTACAAGTAATCAGTGGGTCGATTAATACCTTAGGCGGCACGGCGTTGCTGTGGTACGGAGCCACGTTGGTAATTCAAGACCAGCTAACCATCGGTCAGTTTATGGCTTTTAACATGATGATTGGTCGCGTCATCAGCCCATTTCTCGCCTTGGTAGGCATGTGGAACCAACTGCAAGAAGTGCTGATTTCGGTGGAACGCCTCAACGATGTGTTTGAGGCAGAACCCGAACAAATTCCTGGAAAACCAATGCTGATCTTGCCCCGCCTGCGGGGAGAAGTGCGGTTCGACAACGTTTCCTTCCGCTACAGTCCCGACCAAGAGCGCAATACACTTCAGAACATTTCTTTTGAGGCGCACCCCGGACAAACCATCGCTATTGTCGGTCGCAGCGGTTCCGGTAAGAGTACGTTGGTCAAACTGTTGCAGGGTCTTTATTATGCCGACACTGGTCGCGTGCTGATCGACGGACACGATCTGCGCCTCGTTTCTCCCCAGTCTTACCGCTCTCAATTAGGGGTGGTACCCCAGGAGTCGTTCCTATTTTCCGGCACCATCCTGGAAAACATCGCCCTCTATCGACCGGATTTCACCCTGGAGCAAGTCACGGAAGTGGCGAAACTGGCAGAAGCACATACGTTTATTCAGGATTTGCCTTTGGGTTACAACACCAAAGTCGGCGAGCGGGGGGCGAGCCTTTCTGGCGGACAGCGCCAGCGGGTGTCGATCGCTCGCGCTCTGTTGGGCGCACCCCCCATTCTGGTGTTGGACGAAGCTACCAGTTCTCTCGATACCGAATCAGAACGGCGATTTCAGAACAATCTGGAGCGTTTGTCCCGCGATCGCACCACGTTTATCATTGCCCACCGTCTCAGTACTGTACGCAATGCCGACTCGATCCTGGTGCTAGACCGAGGCATTTTAGTCGAGCAGGGCAATCACGAACAACTGATGGCGCTGCAAGGTCTGTATTTCCATTTAGCCCAGCAGCAGCTCAATCTTTAATCAACCCTGGTAAAGGTTGCTCCTCAACCTCCTGGAGCATACCTTACCAACTCAATTCCCACTCATCTTTAATCCCGCTCAACTAAATTCCGTATTTTTACGCAAGTTACTTCGGGTCTAACTTCATAAAAACTTTAAAAAAGTGGTGAAAAAGCTAAATCTTGAGCATTATTATGAAGTTATTGCCAAGATTAACCAGGAATTAACCAAAAACCTGCCAAGTTGGCAAGCAATCCCCAATCAGTTCGGTAAAAATACGGAAAGAAGTTGGAGGAAAAACAAAATGCAAAAAACTGCATCAGTAAAGTTGCTGAGTTCAACCAGGAAAGTACTGCGAAGTATCCCATCTAAAAGCAACCAAGAGCAGTCATTGCGATCAAAATTAGGCTTTTTTAATTCTGGGGCACTGCCATGCAACAACCAATCGAACCGAATTCTGGATCTACACCTGAACGCCCCCTCAATCGGAACAGGCATGAGAATTCGGGCGCCACTGCTAAAGAAAATTCCATCGTCAACGAGTCATCTTTCTCCTCTGTTTATGGGGGTACAAATGCTGCAATAGACTACTCCCCCACCAGCAACCGGCAAGGCAAAATAGTACCGATAACCGACGGCAAAGCAACAGAAACTATTAACCCATCCATCAACAATGACTGGTCAACCTCGTTACAGAGTTTGCTAGACCAGCCACCGGCAACTTTGCCCTTGCGAATGCTAATGGGCGGCATGGCGTTCTGTGGAGCGTTTGGTGTCTGGGCAACTGTGGGAAAAATTGAAGAAGTAGGTCACGCTCGCGGTCAGCTGGTGCCCGAAGGGGAGCCTTATAAAATCAATCCCGTCGTGTCGGGGAAGATTGCCCGCATAGCAGTCAAGGAAGGCGAGACGGTCAAAGCAGGTCAGGTATTGCTAGAGTTAGACAATCAAATTGCTACAAACGAAATCGAGCGACTGGAGAAAGAGCGGGGTTCCTACCAAACTCAATTCTTCCAAACACAAGCTTTGATCGAACAAACCCGCTTAGAAGCACAAACCAACGCCGCGATCGCACTTGCTAAGGAAAACGCAATGGAAGCGATCGTCCAGCAGGCAAATGCCAGGGTTCAGGGGGTGCAAAAAACGATCGCACAAGCCCAGGAAAGGGTTGGCACGACGAAGGAACTGCTGTTGCAAATGCAGGCAGAAGCCGACGCCTATAAAGCTCGACGCGAACGGCTACAACCCCTGGCAGCCAGATCCCAAGAACTGCTCGCCCGACTGCAAGCCGATGCCGATGCCTCGAAACGGCGACAGGAACAGCTACAACCGCTGCCCCGCATGACTCAAGAACTGATCGAGAAACTACAGGTCGATGTTGAGGCAGCGAAGGCGCGCATAGAACGGCTCAGACCCCTAGTTGAAGAAGGCGCTTTACCCAGGGAACGGTTAGCCGACTTGGAGCAAGTTTTGCGCGATCGCCAGCGGGCGATTACCGAAGCCAAATTAGCCGAAGAGAGCCGCACTAAGGAACAATTATTCCAAGCCGAGCAAGCTTTGCGCGATCGCCAGCGGGCAATTGTGCAAACCCAACTGCAAGACGATAGCAACATTAAGGAACAATTGTTTCAAGCCGAGCAAGCTTTGCGCGATCGCACTCGTATGATTACCCAAACTGAAGGCGAACTCAAACAAGCCACCAAGGAATTAGAACGACTCCAAGCCGAATTAAAACAAGCCCAGGCAGAATTAAGCCGCCTCCAAGCCGAGAACAAGCAAAATCAAGCCGAAGCACAAGCAATTCAAGTACAGAATCGGCAAAAAATTCAGCAGTTGGAAGTGCAAAAAACCCAGGTGCAAGCCCAAGCTGACCAAACTGAAAAACTGCTCAAAAGAGCTAAAACCGAGTTAAAACAGCTTGTATTCACTGCCCCTGTCGATGGTGTTGTCCTGTCGCTCAACATCCGCAACCCAGGGGAAGTAGTTCAACCAGGACAAATAGTTGCCGAATTGGCTCCCCAAAACGCACCCCTGGTTCTGATGGCTAAACTGCCCAACCAAGAAGCAGGCTTCATCAAAACCGGACAAGAGGTGAAGGTCAAATTAGATTCTTATCCGTTTCAAGAATATGGGATTGTGTCGGGTAAGGTGTTCTCCATCTCACCTGATAGCAAACCCGATCAGCAACTCGGTGCAGTTTACCTGCTGCAAATTGCCCTGGATCGTCATAACGTTACTACTGCGGATGCTCAAAAGATTCCGTTTAAACCGGGCCAAACAGCCACCGCAGATATTATCATCCGCCGTCGCCGCATTGTAGATATCCTGTTAGACCCGATTAAGCAAATGCAAAAAGGCGGCCTCAATTTATAAATTCCCTATGCGGCTACAGTCAGTAACATCTCGCCAAATAAAAATTGCAAGTGATATCAAGGAGCGCGATTCCCATGACTATTAGTCACCAAATGCCCTCTTACAATACAAAACTTGACAAAGCGATGAGCCAAGAACAATTGAATCAAATTGTGGAAGCGATCCTGGCAGGTAAGTATTCTTGGGCTTGCGTTTTAATACTGCGTTTTGCTGGCTACAACCCTCTCCACTATATCCCCTATCGCACCTACAACCGCTTGCTTAAAGACAACTGCCAAGTTGGTAGAGGTAGCACCAATAAAGCTGATAGCATAAACAACGATCAAAAAGTGCCAAGTCTGTCTAAGAATCCCTCTTCACAAGGGTGCTTAAGCCAAATTAATGACCTGGCTTATTTGGAAGTAATGGGCAAGCAACAAGCCCATGTACGGGGGGGCGATTGTCCTTTCTGGTCCGAATGGACACCAGAAGATAGTTCCCCCGAAAAGCAGTGGTTAACAATCGCTCAAGAGTTTTATAATGGCAAATGGTGAATTATAGCACCTTCGGTTAATAACGCAAGTTGCTAGTTATAAGTTGTGACATTGGTAATTGGTAATTGGTAATTGGATTCATGACTCAGTCTACTCTTGACAATTATCCATTACCCTCGTTCCCCAGGCGGTCCCCTGGGAACGCCATTACCAGCGCCAAGAGATCTAACTAACGCAAGTTGCTAGTTATAAACTTTGGCGTTGCTAATTGCTAATTGCTAATTGCTAATATAGGATTTTTACCAATCTCGCCATTAGCCATTAGCCATTAGCCGCTGTGAGAGAGATAACTAGCAACTTGAGTTAACTAGCAACTTGAGTTATTAGTAGCGCCGAAGGCAAAGCAACCCGGTTTCTCGCAAAAATCCTGGGTTTGGCAGCGAGAGAGCCCCGAAGAAACCGGGTTTCTGGCCTCCTTTGAGCGTAATATTATGTCCTTAGGTATCAGTTGTGTATAGTTGATTGTGCGAAAAAGCGTTTTTTCTCCCCTTTGCTCCCCCAGCTCCCCTTTGCTCCCCCAGCTCTCCAAACGCAACCGATGCAACCGGACACGATATAAGTCCTGAGTTCGTTCCCGGTACTACCTCCAGTCGTGGGAGTGCTATCCACCAATCACCGGACAGAACTGGACAACCACTACCTAATGGTGAAGAGATAGCCAGCCTCAGCTACAGCTACGTTTTCAGGGTCATGACACCTGCAGGTGCTTTCGGTGCCTGTGGCTCTGTCGTCAATCGTTAAACATCTGTATTTGGTTAAGGAAGTGCGATTGATATAACAAGCCTTGAAAACATTGGCGAGGAAAACTTTACCCGAGCAATCGGAGGACAATTATGTCTAACTTTGTTTTCGTTTTAGACACCAACAAGCAACCCTGTAACCCTGTAACTCCGGGTCTGGCCAGACGGCTGTTAACTCGGGGGGTAGCAGCAGTTTACAGGCGTTATCCGTTCACGATTATCCTCAAGTATGCCTGTGACCAACCGCTTACCAAACCGCACGAAATTAAGATCGATCCAGGCTCAAAAACCACCTAAAAGAATACGGGAGTGCAGGAGCCTCGTCAATTTATTGCGAGGAGGAAGCACGACACGAGCGAATTTATTCGCCGTCTTGAAGTCGCGCCCATTGCTCAATTATTTCAGTAATACTAATTCCTCTGCTTTCAGATGTGTATGTTAACTTTTGCCATACTTTACTGTAAAAAGCACAGTATATTATTTATTTTTGGATATATAAATAAATAATTTCTTACTCGTTTCTGACCTTTACCTGTTGAGATTTACTAGAAATGAATTCTCAACTAAAAATAGTTTAACAAATATTAGGAGGTGAGGCAATTGCAGTTGCGGTGGAATTTTAAGCTCAAACCAAATCCGACTCAAATACAACAGATGTCTCAATGGTTAATAACTTTGAGAAAACACCGCAATTATGCGCTGCGGGAAAGAGAAGCTGGTTACAAGACCAATAATCAAGATGCTGAAATTCCTGTTAGTTATGCAGGTGGTTCATTTTGTGACTTGCAATCATGGGTTGAATATGGTGCCTGTTGTCCGTTGACCTGTCCTGTTATTAAACATGGTGTGATTCCAATTGACTTAGTAATGGCACTTAAGGCAACAAAAAAGGATCGGGCGATCAAATGGGATAGCGCGTCTGGGATTCAAATGAAGCGTACTACGCAACTCAGGCACGAAAAAGATAATTTTGCAGCTATCAACTCAGATGTTTTGCAACGTAATATTGCCAGACTTGATACTGCTTTTACTAATTTCTGGTTACATGGTAGAGGATTTCCCAAGTATCTAGGATTTTTAGATGCTTTTGAGTATAAGCCTGTCCAGGTAAAGATTAAAAGGTTCAGTCTCAATTATGGGATTGTATATTTACCTGGAATTGGTGATGTAAAGTTTCATAACAGCCGCAATTTATCATTAATTCAGTCAATCAAAACTGTTACTGTTAAGCGTCAAGGTGGTGACTGGTATATTTCAATGTTGGTTGAGTTAGCCTTTGAGTTACCAGTCAAACAAGAATTGAGTAAATGTCAGTCAGTAGTTGGCATTGATGTTGGCATAAATAAGCTGATAGCTTTATCTGATGGTTCATTTGTAGAAAACATTAAGCCAGGGACACGAGAGCGAATAGTTAGAAGACTAGCAATTAGACAGCGTTCTATAAGTCGTAAGGCAAATGGTTCTAAAAATCAACTTGACGGCTACCAGAGATTAGCTAAAACTCAGCATAAGATAGCTCAATTGCGAACGGGTTATTTATGGCAAGCAGCCGTCAAAGTTGTGAATACTGCTGATGCCATATTGCTCCGCAACGCTAACGCGAACGGGCATGAGGATTTAAACATTACCAACATGGTCAAACGTGCTAAGCCAAAACATGACGGGAAAGGAGGTTATTTAAGAAACGGAGCATCTAGAAAAACTGGATTAAACAAAGTTATTTTAGATGCTAGTTGGGGGACTTTGTTTAAGATGATTGGAAGGCTTGCTGCTAAATCTGGTAAACCAGTCATTGCAGTTAATCCTAAGCATTCAAGTCAAGAATGTCCAAATTGTGGACATATCGACCAGAAAAACCGTGATGGCGAAAAATTTCTGTGTACTAAATGTATCTACACAGAACACGCTGATAGTAAGGCTTCTAGATTAATCGCCCAGCGCGTTGGGTTACTATTCCCAACTAAAACAAAAAAGCTACCTGCGGACTGCGGGAAAGTTATGCCTGTGAAGATATCGTTGCCGTCTGGCAAGGAGTCCAGGAACCATGCCTATGAGCAATTGAATATTCAGTTAAGCTTGTTTGATTTAACTGAGTATACAGTTACTGACAACCGGATATCCAGAAAATCTGGCAGAAAATCTGGAGAATCCCCGTCTCTTTAGAGCGGGGAGTGTCAAAGGATTAGCCCTGCTGCAAGGTGACAAAGTTATCTGGGCAGCCGAGTTAGTTCATCGGGTAAATCAAATCACTTGTGACTTAGCATCCCGATCGGTAATCCGCCGCCACCGCAGGAATCGCAAGACTAGATACCGTCAACCTAGATTTCTCAATCGTACTCGCACTCCCGGATGGTTGCCACCGAGTTTGGCCTCAAGGGGTAAAAACAGTTAGAAAAAATCTACCTATTTCTCCCTAAATCTCCCTAAAGACTGAGCATAATGTGAAGAATTGAGAAGATTTTGACCAGATCAAACTCTTCTCAAATTAAGATCGCACTCACAACAGGTACTTCCATCGC